>JAAYJC010000218.1 GCA_012523085.1 Clostridiales bacterium | reverse complement strand
TTAATTCTACCACATAATGGACGGGATTTCCTTGCTTTTATGCCCTTTTTCTTCAGTTTTTTCGTGTTTTCCTTTCCTGTTATGCCTTGTCGCTTGCCTTGCCTTTTGTTTTGCGGAAACTCAAGTGAAAGCTGGATAAATAATGCGCCCATGCGGAGCGTAAAAAAAATGAGCCGGGAGCGCAGCATTTCGCACTCCCGGCTCGTTTGTTCAGCTATCAGTATGACGGTACGCCATACCCATAGATTTTTACGCTGCCGAGGTCATAGCTCCGCCGCGCAACGCTGTCGCCGGAGTTGCCCTCAATGGTGTTGACCTTTCCATCAGCCACGCTTTCAACGATGCCCACATGGTCACATTCGCCGTCCGGCTCCCAATCAAAGAAGATGATGTCGCCGGGGCGGGGGGTGTAGCCGTTGTCCTGCCACTGCCCTCTGTCCTTAAACCACTGGACGCCCGAAGGACACCACGCAAACCTCGGAATAATTCCTGCGTTAATGTAGCCGCATTGCTCGGCCACCCAGCTCACGAAACAGGCGCACCATTCCTCCCGGCTTGCGAAGCCGTACCAGCTCCAGTAAGGCTCCCCGCCGACATTGCCGATCTGCGTAGCAGCGATTTCAATCATGGCGCCGTCGCCGGTGCCGGATATACCGTAAAGCAGGGTGTTCCAAAGGCTGATATATTCCGGCTTCAGCAGCTCCTCCAGACATTCCTTCTGATCGCCGGTAAATCCATACTGCGCCGCCATTTCAACCGGCGTCTTACGGGACACGGTGATGTGCAGGATGTACTCCGTCCATGTGTCGGTCTGTTCGTTTCCCTCCTCATCGGTGTAGCTGCTGGAATGTTCTATGCTTTCAGTCCAATGCGAAACGGCATTCATGTCCCAAAAGACAGAGCGGAGGATTGCCGCCTTTTCATCGTCCATCACAGCCACCTCCAGCGGATTATCCGGGTCTGTCGCCGTCTTGACGGCGTAGACCGCAAGCAGTTCCTTCCAGCTTGCCCGCGCCCCGGACATCTCCAGAGAATCATGGGTATTGGACGCTATGATATTGTCAATACGGTCTGTGTACTCTGCGTCGATCTCGGTCATAACGCTGCTTGCCGTCTGCCCGGTGTGGGGATTCGGCTCGTTTGCAAAGAAGATACCAAAAATAGAGCCGACAATCAGGCCGATCATGCAGATAATCACGATCACCAGCACAGCCACCCAGCCGCCCGCCGCAACAGCGGCAATCAGTCCTTTGGCGGCTGCGATTGTTGCTTTTACCATTGCGGCAACCCCTCTGGCGGCAGCCTTCGCAGCATGGGATGCGGCTTTTGCGGCGGCACGGGCGGTGCGTTCCGCAGTCTTGGCCGCTTTTGCGGATGCCTGCGCCGTTTTATGCGCTGCTTTTGCGGTCTGCTGCGCTGTTTTCACGGCTTGTTTCGCGGCTTGCTCAGAGGTCTTGATGGATTTTATCGCCGTCTTAATCGTGCCTTTGGCCGTATCCTTGAAACCCTTCGTGGATTTAATGGTTTTAGCCGATTTTTCCGCCGTGCTGCCGATAGAGGGGGAGGCTTTTACGCCCTTACTCAAGTAGCTGGGGCGGGGGGAAACGCTCCCCGGCGTATTGCCAATAGGTCTGTCCGGCATTTTTGCGTTGGGCGCGGAGGCTATGTCCCGAAAGTCCGTTGAAGGACTGCCGGTAGACGGCTTGCCGCTGTGCTGCGGCCTTGCGTCCTGCCTGACCTTGCGTCCTGCCTGACGCCCCTCAAAGCGAGCTTGTTTTAATGTCTGCTTAGCGTCCTTGACAGCCGATTTCGCTTCCTGCGCCGTTTCTTTGGCCTCAGAAGCGGTCTTTCTTAGATTTTCGGCTTCGGACTTAGCCTTATGCGCGGTCTTTTGCGCCTGTTCAGCGGTGCGCTGCCGTTCTTTAGGCGCTTGGCTCCTGACCTCCTGAAAATGCCCCTTGGCGCGGGAAATATTCTCCCGCGCCTTTGCCTGGGGATTTGGCAAACGATGTACCGCATCGCTGACCGCGCCATGCACCTTATCGTCTATACTGTCAACGGCATACTCGGTGGGGGAACCGCTGCGCGGCTCACGGGTTTCCTCGGCGCGCTCCTTTGTCCGCACCATTGTGTTTTTCATACGCGACGACAGATTTGCGGACTTGTCGAGGATTTTTATATCCCTCACTGCCGTCCGCGTTTTTATGGTTCTCACGATGTTTCTCCCGGCTTTGTGGTCATCAGACGGTAGAGCGCCGTATTGGTGTTGAAGCGGTTGACAAAGGGGACAATGGCGTCGCCGATTCGCATAAGGCCGCATCCGGCCTCGGCGTTGGTGACATAGGATAGCTGCTGCTCGGAGATGTTCAACAGCCGCGCAAGCTCGGTGCGGTCTGAGGCCGACTGATTGTTCATTACGATAAACTCGCTGTTGGAGAGCATTGTCCGTGCCGTGACGGACTCCAGCAAATACTCCACATTCTGAGTAATGCCGGTGGGATAGGCGTTGCGCTTTCTGAACCTGCGCCATGCCGAAGAAAAAAAGTTGCTGGAATAGTTGTTCTCAAAAACGACATGGAATTCATCAATATACAGGTGCGTCCGCTTGCCTTTCTTCCAGTTTTCCGACACGCGGTTTATCATGGCGTCTGTGATGACAAGGAGGCCCATTGTTTTGAGCTGACTGCCGAGATTCAGAATGTCATAGACCACCATGCGGCTTTGGGTGTTGACATTGGTGGGGTGGGCAAAAACATTCAGGCTGCCGTTGGTGAAAAGCTCCAGGGACTTTGCCAGCCCCTCGGCCTCCTTGTCGCGGTGCTTGCGTAATTCGTCCTGCAATACGCAGAGCGTGGGCAGCGGCCCGCCGTTTTGATAATCCTCATAGACATTTTTCACGCAGTTGTCGATGATGCCTTTCTCGATAACCGACAGGCTGTGGTTGCGGTCAAGCTGCTCAAAGAGGGACAGGATAAACTCGGATTTCTCAATGATCGGATTCCCGCTGTCGCCGTAGCCCTCCACCATGTCCATCGCGTTGATATGGTCGGAGCTTCCCGCCGCGATACGGATAACCTCACCGCCAAGAGCCTCGATGATTCCATATTCTCCCTCCGGGTCGCAGACCAAAATATCATCGTCCGTCGCAATGGCGATAAAGGCGATTTCTTCCTTGGCTCCAAAGGATTTGCCGGAGCCGGGGACGCCCAGCCTGAACCCGTTGGCGTTGAGCAGATTCCGCTTGTTGCAGAGAATCATGTTGCGGGATATGGCGTTGATGCCGCAGTAAATACCGCCCCGGTCGGATACCTCCTGCACACGGAAGGGAATAAACACGGCCACGCTCTCGGTGGTCAGCGTCCGCAGGGCGTCGATCTTCCTCACGCCATAGGGCAGGGCGGTGTTCAGGCCGTCCATCTGCTGGTGCTTGAGAGTAGCGAATTGACAGAGGTGCTTGCGCCCGATGGTAAACAGGGTTTCCGTATCGCTGTCAAGCTGCTCCTTGGTGTCGGCGGTCAGCGCCACGGTCAGGACGGCAAACATCATGCGCTGGTCGCGGGTGGTGAGATCGTCCAGAAACTCCTTGCTTTCCTTGCGCTGAAGCTCCATATCGTAGGGAATGACCGCAGAAAAGTTGTTGTTGCTGTTCTGCCGCCGCTGCCAGTTGGTGATGTTGGTTTCCACGCCGAGGACGCGCTTTTCCACTTCCCGCACGGCCTCGTCGGTGGGGATGGGGATAATGTCGAGGCTCAAAATCATGTTGCGGTTGAAGTCGCAAAGCTCGGATACCATGCCGTCCTTGATGAAGTTGGCGTAATCCCGCAGAAACACGACGCGCCCATACTTGCCGCCCATCTGAAAATGGTCTTTTTCAAACTCAAAAGTGTCGGGGCAGATAAAGTCCTTGAAGCTGTGACCCTTTCGCATGGCCTCCTGCGCACTCCAGCGGTAGGCGCTTTCCTCGCCGGGACGGAAAAAGTCATGGAGGATACGCAGCCTGTCCCCGGCGTCCAGCACGATGGCGCGGGAACCCAGGCGGTTTAAGTGCGCCGCCAATTCCGTGCCTACTCGGGCGAAGTAGCTGCGGGCTTCCTCGATATTCTTTTTGAATACGCTCACGGTGATGTATTTCATCTGGATAAAGCCGTTTGCGCCGGTGGCCTCGTCAAGCAGAATCTTGTTGTACTCGGTGCGGTATACATCCAATGCGTCGCCCTTTAGGGGGATCAGGATGGCCTCTTTGAATTCTTCCTTGTCCAGCTTTTTCACAACGATGGTGATTTTATAGGTCGCGCCGCTGTCAAAGGAATTGAGCAGCTCCGAGTATGCAAGGAACATGGCCTCTTTATCCTCTTTGGACGCCACGGCATAATTGATGTCCTCAAAACGAAAGGTCTTTGAGAACTTACCCGCGCCCACCATGAAAATGCCATCGTCCCATATGGTTTTAATGGGGATCACATCCTGGACGCTGCGGGGAACGGCAAACCGTTCCCTGTCCTGCTTAAATAGCTTGCTGAGTGTTTTCATCTGCGTTTTCCTCCCTCTAAAACAGGTTTTAGGGCTTCATAATAGATGTTGGTTGCCCGGAACATCAGCCTTTTGGGTATGATGAACGACGAGCAAACCCACGCCTGCAAAAACCGCTCCGCCGTCATGCCGTTATATTTAATGAAGCCCATCGCGGCGAAGGGTGCCGCGCCGAGGACGCATACCCATGACACGGTTTCCGTGCCAAGGTGCGGCTTCAACGTGAAGTAAATGCCCACGGCCACCAAAATGGCCAGTAATGAAAAAACGAACTGCCGAAGCGACAGTCCGAAAAACATGGATTCCGTATAGTCCCGGATTTCCCGGTTGATTTTTACTTCCATAGGCCGCTCCTTTCATCGTGCGCCGCCGTCCCGTGCCGGGACATTGGGCTGGTGTTCACGAACCGTCTTTCCATCCGAGGGCTTGATGAAGTCAATGCGCCCCGCCGAATAGATGGCGTTGTCGGTGAGCTGACGCTGCCATGCGTCCTGCGACGGAGCCCACTTAAAGCCACCCGCTTTCAGAACCGCCCGCTGCTGCTCATTCGGCCTTTCATCAAAAAAAAGCTGTAATCGGTTCATTTCCGTGTTGACCTCAGCATGGCCTCCTGCAAACTCCCATCCCGCAAAACCGCGTGATGCTTCGGAAAGTTTTTGTTCCAGGCGTTTGATTTGGCTGTTGTTGTTCGTCAGGTCATAGCTGGAAAAGGGCTGACGCTCCCAAGAGCGTGAGGTGGTTCTGATTTTCTCGTCCAGCTTTGCAGCCTGCGCTTCCGTAATGCCGGGTGCGCCCATGCAGGCGCCGGTTTTGCGCCAATGGGCGTTGACGCCCTTCATAACCTCCTGCAATTCCACGCACTTTTGAAGTTCCGCCGTCAGCTTTTCCGCGCTCTGCGGTTCGTTTGACGGTTTTGCTCTGTTATATGACATTGTGGTTTCCTCCTTGATTTTTGAAATAAAAAAATCGCCACATTTTCATGTGACGATTGCTTTGAATATAGTGTTTTTATTCGGTTTGTTCAGGTTCGTCCGCCGCCGCGTCGTCAAACAGGATTGCCATATAATCGCGTCTGCCGTAAAGCACGCGGCTAATGTGAACGCTGTCCGTTTGTGCGCGGTAGAATACGAGATAGTTTCCGCAGACAAGAAAGCGGTAATTCGTTTCCGTTTTTACGACGCCGGACAACAGCGAACCGATAAAGGGGAAGTCCGCGAGTTTATCTACAGCGTCTTGAATTTTGTTCACAGTGTTTAACGCGGCTATCGGACTTTTCAAAGTGTCCGCGATATAATCTCCAATTTCCTCCAAGTCCTGTATAGCGGCGGCAGAGTATCTGATTTTAGCCACTATAACGCTCCTCAAGCCGCTTCCTGACATCATCGGCTTCAATCCATCCGTGTTCCTCGCCGGAACGCTCTCCTTTGTCCAATTCTGATTTCAGCTTCCTCCAGGCCAGCATTTTTTCATATTCCCTGTATTCCTCTATATCCATAACCGCATAACGTCCGTGGCCGTTCTTTGTTAAAAAGACAGGGGAGCCGATGGCGACGTCGCGTAATACCTCGCCATAATTTCTTAATTCTGATATAGGCTTGATGTTTGGCATATTAAAGCACCTCCATAGATATTATACGCCAAAGTTTCGTAAAATACAACTGCGAATTTTACTACAAACCCATCATCTCGCGCACGACGCGATCCGCCATTTTGACCATGCCCACAAGGACAAGCATATTGAAAATCAACTCGCCCACATAGCTCCAAACCTGTGTGACCACCGCCGCGTTGGGGTCAACGACGGGCGGGCTTGACGCGAAAACCGAGAAGATAACGCAGGCCAGCACGATCACCGCGCCCTCCAGACAGACGGCGCTATAACTTTTGATAAACGCCTTTCCCACGCTCTGCGACGGCTCTCCCGCAAAAGCGGCCAGAGGCACAGGCGCAATAGCCGCGTAAAGGTAGAGCTTGAAAAACCGTCCATAGACGCTCATAATCATAATGAACGACAGTACCGTGATGAACAGCCCGCCGATCAGTGTCACCGCCCACAGCGGGATGCTTTCAAAGAAGCCGACGCTTTCAATGGCGTCCACCATTTCCTGCGGCAGTACGGCGGGCGTACCGCTCCCGACGATTCCCGACGCGCCCATGATGGTGGACATCAGCCCCTGCACAATGCGAAACAGCGCCATCATCAGCTCCAGCCCGTATGTGACCGCCGCCTTTGCCAGAATAAAGCGAATGAACACCTTTACGGCGACCTCCGGGCGCTTCATTTCCGCGAAGCTACCCATCGTTTTCATCACGCCAATCACAAAGAACAGCACCAAAAGCCCAAGCCCGATGGCCATGACCGCGCCGTGGATATTCACCATCACGTTCCAGACCGCGCCGCCCTTGAAGGTTTCCGGCGATTGCGTCAGGATGTGCCATATCTCGCCCAGCTTGTTATTCCAGGTGTCCAGCGCGTTATTTAAGTTATCTACAATCCAGTTGCCCGATGCCAAAAAAATCACCTGCCTTTAAAAATCAGCGGAGCAAGCCCTTTTAGGCTTACCCCGCCTTGCATCGTGTTACCGGCCAAGCTCATGCGGCCTGGAATCGTGGATGACGCCATATTTGTCATCCACGAAATACCGCCCTACAAAGGGATTAAAGATGGCGTGACACTTCACGCCGTTATAGTCGGCCAGATAGTCGTTATCGCCCAGCCGTTTAAGGATGGTGGCCTCGCCCAGCACATGGTTTTCACCCTGCTTGAGCGAATGAATATAGCACTTGCATTTATCAATGTAATCCGACATTGTTTTTACCTCCGAGAATATCATTTTAGCCCGTAATAAGGTTCAGGATTTCCTTTGCGAAGGTGATGATAACCCCGCCTGCAAGGGTTAAAAAGCCATTGGCGCGCTGCGAAGGGTCATGGGATTTCAGCGACAGGCCGATCTGGACGATACCGAAGCCCAGCAGGATCAGGCCAATGGCACGAATCAGGCCGAAGATGAAGTTGCTCAGGTTATTTACAACGGCGATA
>JAAYJC010000217.1 GCA_012523085.1 Clostridiales bacterium | reverse complement strand
GTAACGCCCTTTTTCTCCTTCATCTCGTCGATAAGCTCTTCAAAGTATTTCTTTCCCACCTCCATCACAACATCCGAATACATTTGGATAAAGCGACGGTAGGAATCGTAAGCGAACCGCAGGTTGCCCGTCTTTTTGGCAAAGCTTTCGACAACCTCGTCATTTAAGCCCAGATTTAAGATGGTATCCATCATACCGGGCATCGAAGCACGCGATCCCGAACGCACGGAAACAAGAAGAGGGTTTTTTGTATCGCCGAATTTTTTACCGGTTATTTCCTCCAGCTTACCCATATACCTGTTGATCTCCGCCTCGAGGTCCGGGCTGATTTTCTCGCCGTCTTCATAGTATTTCGTACAAGCTTCGGTTGTGATCGTAAAACCCTGGGGGACAGGCATGCCGAGATTTGTCATCTCTGCGAGGTTTGCGCCCTTGCCGCCCAGCAGGTTTTTCATGCTTCCGTTTCCTTCGGAGAACATATAGAGGTATTTGGTTTCCACAATGATCGATCCTTTCATATGAATTGCTCTCTTTTTTACACTAACTCCCTATTCTACCGCCGTTCCGGTCGGGAAAAAGCGATGGTGTGAGTGCGAGACCTGTTTCGTGCCTGTACATGGCCGTCGTCACGTATGGCGGCTAAGATAGATTTTTTGAGAAACTTATTTTGCACTTTTCAAACTGTTCTTACGGAAAATTCTTTAATTGACAGCATATCACAGCAAAAGGCGAAATTCAATATCTTTCGGTTTTGTTGTTGGACAATGTGCTGTACGATATGACGTATTTCGACTTCACTTATGTTATTTTCCCACACAAAAGCGTTCAAATATTCTACTTATTATATCATCTCTTACTGTTCTCCCGCTTAATTCACCGATGGCGGATAAAGCCTCTTCCACATCGATTAAAACAGCGTCCGGGGTAAACCCGCCGAGGGCGAAAAGTGCGGTTTCCACACTGTTAAGCGCTCGTGAAACCGCGTCGGCCTGGCGCTCATTGGTGATAATTTCACCGGTGAAAACAGGCGAAGCAAGGCCGAACATTTTTGAAACAATGGAGTCCAGCTTGTCCAGTCCCGTTTTATCCAGTGCGGATACTCTGCAGATGGTTTCAAAGGCACGTTCAATTTCAGCGATATCGATTTTTGACACGAGATCGGACTTGTTGATCACGGCAATCGAGTGGCGTGCGTTTTTTGCTGCCGTTATCGCATATTGATCGTCCCGAGTCAGCGGCTCGGAGCCGTCAAACACGGAAAGCACTAGTTCGGCATCCTTCGCGGCTTCAATGCTTCTTAAGACACCAAGCTTTTCAATTTCATCTTGTGTTTCCCTGATACCGGCCGTATCGGTCAAGCGGAGCAACACGCCGCCCAGCAGAATCTTCTCTTCTATCGTATCGCGGGTAGTGCCCGCAATCGGCGTCACAATAGCGCGTTCATAACCCAAAAGCGCATTGAGCAATGAGGATTTGCCTGCGTTAGGTTTTCCGACGATTGCGCTTTTGATACCATTTTTTATAATCCTGCCCCTCGCATAGCTTTTTGACAGCCTGGTCAGCTCTTCCTTTGCCTCCGATAATATCTTTTCAGCGCCGGACGCCTCGAATGGTTCCAGATCCTCGTCCGGATAATCAATGATCGCATGGAAATGTGCAAGAATATCCAAAAGCGAATCGTATATCCGGTTAATGGTTTTGCTGACTGTGCCGCTAAGCTGAGAAGCGGCATTTTTCATCATTGCTTCGGTTTCCGCCTGAATTAAATCTATAACCGCTTCCGCCTGGATCAAATCGAGCTTTCCGTTTAAGAATGCGCGTTTGGTAAATTCTCCGGCATCTGCCTGCCTTGCACCATGACTCAGTATGGTTCTGAGTGCTGCCGTCATGACGGCAGGTGAGCCGTGGCAATGAAACTCCACCGTGTTTTCACCGGTATAGCTGTGCGGCGCCTCACATTTGAAGGCCAGACAATGATCGAGTGTCTCGCCGGATTGGGACAGCAGCGAACCGTATAAAATCTGACGGCTCGGCATTTCTGACGGCGAACGCCCGTTATTCGGACGAAAGACATGTTCGAAAATGAAAAAGGCATCGTCTCCGCTGAGCCGGATAATGCCTATTGCGCATTGCTGCAGCGGTGTGGCAAAGGCGGCAATCGTTTCGCTCATACGAATTCACCTCACATATAGGATTCAAAGCCGGGATTAATCCCGGCTTTGGACGTTGAAGATGTCAGCAGTACATAAAGAAGATGGCGGAGGGTTACTCGGTTCGTAGATATAAGTATAAGCTGTTTAAGGTAGTTTGAAACATAGAAAATGCTTTTACGAAAGTCAGGGAAAGCTTATTTTGACAGTCCGGTCTCGGGTTACTTTTTGTCGTACATCTCTTTTTGCGCCGTCAGTTTTTCATACTTCAGTTTTGCATTTTCTTCCGCTGCGGCAAAAAGCTTCTCCGCACGATCAGGGAATGATAACGGAAGCGAGCTGTATCTGACTTCATTCATGATATGCGCATTATAACTCTTCGTCGGCTTTTTGCTGTCCAGCGATAAAGGATTCTTGCCTTCGCTTTCCAGACGCGGATCAAAGCGGAAAAGATTCCAGTAACCGGACTCAACGCCGGCCTTTGCGGTCGCCATTGCCTTGGTCATTCCGGCGCGCGAGCCATGATTGATGCAGGGTGAATAGGCGATGATCAGCGACGGACCGTCGTAGCTCTCCGCCTCGATAATTGCTTTCAGCGTCTGATTGTAATCCGCGCCCATGGAGATTTGAGCGACATACACGTAACCGTATGTCATTGCGATTTGCGCAAGATCCTTTTTCTTGGTAGCCTTACCGGCCGCAGCAAACAAAGCGACTTGCCCGATCTGTGAAGCTTTGGAAGCCTGGCCGCCGGTATTGGAATACACTTCGGTATCGAAAACGAATATGTTGATGTTTTCACCGCTTGCGAGCACATGGTCAAGGCCGCCGAAACCGATGTCGTAGGCCCAGCCGTCTCCGCCGAAGCACCAGAAGGAGGGCTTGACGAGAAGATCGCTCATGGACAAGACCTCACGGGCAAGGTCACACGCATCGCAGCGGCAGACGCGTCCGTTTGCCAGCCATTCGGCTTCCCACTGTGTTCCGGTCAAATTTACGTTAATGCCGTCCCTGCAGGCATCCACAAGCGCATCGCCGGCCTTTTTGCTTTCATTTGCGTCATTCATGGCATCGAGCCAGGCTTTTCCGGCTTCCTTAAGCTGAGCGCTGCAGTATTCCACCGCTATAAGCTTCCTGACGGTATCTTCAAGCTTGGCTCTGCGCTGCTTGACGGCTGTCAGCATACCGTATCCAAATTCAGCGTTGTCCTCAAAAAGGGAGTTGGACCAGGCCGGTCCGCGCCCTTCCTTATTGACTGTGTAGGGGGTGGAGGGCGCACTGCCTCCCCATATAGATGAGCAGCCCGTGGCATTGGCGATGTGCATCCTGTCACCGAACAGCTGTGTGATCAGTTTTGCATATGGGGTTTCACCGCAGCCCGCGCAAGCGCCGGAGAACTCAAACAACGGTTTTTTAAACTGAGAACCCTTGACGGTCGATTCGGCAAACGGAAGCGCCTTATCGGAAACATGCTTTACCGCATAATCAAAGCAAGCCTGGACCGGCATCGCCTTTTCAATGGGCTCCATCACCAGCGCTTTGTTTTTCGCCGGACATACATCCGCGCAGGAACCGCAGCCCATACAGTCAAGAGTGGAGGGAATTATCGAAAATTGATACGCTTCGCAGCCCTTACCGGTCATTTGCTTTGTTTGTGTCCCCTCGGGCGCACGCCCCAGCTCCTCGGCGCTGAAGGCGAAAGGACGGATAACGGCATGGGGGCATACAAGGGAGCATTGATTGCACTGAATGCAGTTTTCCGGTATCCATCGCGGAACATCCACCGCGACACCGCGCTTTTCAAAGGCCGCCGTACCCTGGGGCAAGTGCCCGTCTGCGGACGAAACGAGCTTGGAAACGGGAATGCTGTCGCCCTGCATCAGATTTGCCGGGATCATCACCTCATCCACATACCGGACAAGCTCAGGTCTGTCGCTTTCGGTGGGCTTACTCGGCGCGTCGGGTCCGGGGTTCAGCCAGCTATCGGGTATGCTGACTTCCTTGATATGGTCAAGGCCTGCGTCAACCGCCGCCATGTTCATATTGATGATTTTCTCACCCTTATGCCCGTAGGAATTCACAATAGCTTCTTTCATTGCCTTGACGGCCATATCAAGAGGCAGGATATTCGACAGCTTGAAGAAAGCGGATTGTAAAATCGTGTTGGTTCTTCCGCCGAGACCGATGTCGGCGGCAAGATGAATGGCATCAACGGTGAAAAATCTGATTTTGTTTTGCGCCATGTACTTTTTAGCGGCTGCCGGGATATGCGCGGACAGCTCGTCATCGTTCCAGGAACAGTTGAGCAAAAATACCCCGCCGGGCTTTATGTCCTGGACAATGTCATATCGTTCAATGTAGGAAGGGGCGTGGCAGGCGACAAAATCAGCTTTGTTTACATAATATGTAGACTTTATCGGCTGATTGCCGAAACGCAGGTGCGAGATTGTTACATTGCTGGATTTTTTCGAGTCGTACTGGAAATATGCCTGTACCATCATGTCTGTGTTGTCGCCGATGATCTTAATTGAGTTTTTATTGGCGCCCACCGTTCCGTCACCGCCGAAGCCCCAGAATTTGCATGATACCGTTCCGGTCGGTGTCGTATCAGGTTCTTCTTTTATCGGAAGAGACGTATTGGTAACGTCGTCTACGATGTTGATGGTAAATGAATTTCGGGGAGAATCGGACATAATATTTTCATATGCGGCGATTATACCGCCGGGTGTCGTATCCTTGGATCCGAGGCCGTAACGTCCGCCAACGATTTGTGTTCCGGCAAATTTACTGCTTGCTATTGCCAGAGCAACATCCTGATACAATGGCTCTCCTAAAGCGCCCGGTTCCTTCGTGCGGTCCAGAACGGCTATTTTTTTAACGGTATCCGGCATAGCGGAGATGAAGTGATTTATTGAAAACGGACGGTACAGATGGACCTTAACCAGTCCCACCTTTTCGCCTTTTGCGATCAGGTAGTCAACAACCTCCTCGACGGTGTTGCAGACGGAACCCATGGCGATAAGGACATATTCGGCATCCGGCGCGCCGTAATAGTTGAAAAGCTTATAATCCGTGCCGAGCCGTTTGTTGAGCTCGTTCATATCATTTTCGACGATGCCGGGCAGCTTTGAATAGATATTGTTGACGGCTTCTCTGGATTGGAAAAAAATGTCCGGGTTTTGGTTTGAGCCGCGAAGCACCGGATGACTTGGCAGATTTGCACGGGCGCGGAACTTTGCAATCGCATCCATGTCTGCCATGTCCTTAAGTTCATTATAGTCCCAGACCGATACTTTCTGCATTTCATGCGAGGTCCGAAAACCATCGAAGAAATGGAGAAATGGCAGGCTGCTCTTGATTGAGGAAAGGTGCGCGACCGCGCCGAGATCCATAACCTCCTGCGGATTGTTGGAAGCAAGCATGGCGTAACCGGTGGAGCGGCAGCTCATCACATCAGAATGGTCACCGAATATTGAAAGCGCGTGCGTGGCTAAGGTACGGGCGGAAACATGAATGACTCCGGGCATCATCTCGCCCGCAATCTTATACATATTCGGGATCATCAGAAGCAGACCTTGTGAAGCGGTGAATGTGGAGGTCAGCGCACCCGTTACAATTGAGCCGTGCACGGCTCCCGCAGCGCCGCCCTCAGACTGCATTTCCACAACTCTGACGGGTTGGTCAAAAATATTTTTGCGCCCTTCGGCAGACCATTGGTCGACAAGCTCAGCCATAACCGAGGAGGGAGTGATCGGGTAGATCGCCGCAACTTCGGTAAACGCATACGCCACATGCGCAGCTGCAGTATTGCCGTCCATTGTTTTAAGTTTTCTTGACATGAAAGGGATACCTCCTCAAAATACATGGCAGTTTAAAAAAAGCGAGCAAAACCCTGCCCGACTTATTGTTCTATAGTATCATGATGTAAAGGTTATTGTAAATAGAACAATTGCTAAAAAATACATTGGAAGCTTGCAACTTTAACGTGAATAGTGATATAATACGCTAAATAATTGCTAAATTTTGCTATTAAAAAAACATTTCGGAAATGGCAATATACGGGATTTGCAAGATCCGCTCTTTATTCCTGCATCCCAAACCGATCAGTATGAATTCCGCAAAATTAGCTCGGATTTAGAAAAACGGGCATCTTTGACAAAGACATCTGGAAAAATGATACGGAAAGATATATAATTATAAAACGTGCGAACCTTGCCTCCGGCGTTCCGGCAGATGTGCTGCAGTTTAGGCGGACCGGCGGCATGTCTTATCGGAAATGGTATGGCATACGGAAGATGCAAAACGCAAAATCGTTTAGCGGGTTATAGACAGGACAAAAAACATAGTTTCCGAAACGGCAGCTTCAAGTAATGTTCTCGGAGAAAACGCGATGCTGCCGGGCCATGTGTATTTATTGTGGTATTGGACTCCTGCCGTGTGGCGTGCAGATCAGCCATAAGGACATTACGAAAGACGGTGAGTAGGGATGACGCAGAAGGTGCGGTCACTCGGTCTGAGCGGTATACATGGATATGAGGTTTCAGTCGAGTGCTTTCTGGCCGGCGGTCTTCCCAATTTTGATATCGTAGGGCTGCCGGACGCAGCGGTCAGGGAGGCAAGAGAGCGCGTCCGGGCAGCGATAAAAACCTGCGGCTACACATTCCCGCTTGGACGTATAACAGTCAATCTCGCGCCTGCCGATACGAAAAAGGCAGGAACAGTCTATGATCTTCCCGTAATGCTCGGCATCTTGGCCGCTTCCGATACGATAAGGCCATTGTCGAAAAAATCCGCGTTTATCGGCGAATTATCTTTAAACGGAGAGGTCAGGCCGGTCACGGGCGCACTCTCTATGGCGCTCGCCGCCGAACGTGAACAGATTGAGGAAGTGTATGTTCCGTCGGAAAACGCATTGGAAGCGGCATTTGCGAATACCGTTAAAATATATCCGGTTAACCATGTCCTGGAGCTTATCTCGCATTTGGAGGGAAAGCAGTCTTTAGTGCCTGTGCCCCCTCAGATTTTTATGCCGGATTACGAAAACCTGAAGGATTTTTCTGAGGTTAAGGGACAGGAAAATGTAAAGCACGCGCTGGAAATCGCTGTAGCCGGCGGGCATAATGTATTGATGTCGGGTCCCCCGGGTTCCGGGAAGAGTATGCTCGCAGGCAGGATTCCGTCAATATTTCCGGATATGAGCAGGCAGGAAGCTCTGGAAGCGACAGAAATCCATTCTATCGTGGGCGAAACCAACAGCAGAAAACCGATTATTACACAAAGACCGTTCAGAGCGCCTCATCATACGATTTCGGCGGTCGGCCTTTCAGGGGGCGGGAGCAATCCAAAACCCGGAGAAATCTCACTTTCACATAACGGCGTACTTTTTCTGGATGAATTACCTGAGTTTTCGAGGATTTCTCTTGAAATCCTGCGTCAACCGATGGAAGAAGGTGAAATTACAATTTCGAGGGCAGCCGGCTCTGTAACATATCCGAGCAGGTTTATGCTCATATGCGCGATGAATCCATGCCGATGCGGATGGTACGGGCACCCATCCCACCGCTGCAGATGTTCCGTCGGGGAAGTCAGGGCGTATAGGAGCAGAATATCCGGACCTTTGCTTGACAGAATCGATATCTTTGTTGATGTTCAATCGTTGGAATATGACGAGCTACGCAAGGAACCGTCTGCGGAACCGTCGCAGGAGATCAGGAAAAGAGTCAATGCGGCCAGACATATTCAGCGGCAGCGGTACGCCGGGGATCCGACTATGAGCAATGCCCATATGAATGTTCGGCTTATTTCGACATATTGCCGATTGGATTCGGCATGTGAGAAGATCATGAAGGCGGCCTTTGAACGGCTGGGGCTTACGGCGCGCTCATATGACAAGATACTGCGCGTATCTCGTACAATAGCCGATCTTGAGGGCAGCGCCGATATTGAAGCACATCATTTGACGCAGGCGCTTCAATACAGAAGCTTTGATCCGCGGATGGAAGAATACTGACCGGAGGAACTCAAGGTATTGCTTTAAAATGGAGCCCCGGCAATAAAACATAACAGACAAAGCCGGCTGCAGTGTCCGGCTTGTAATGACAATTATAGGAGGTTGGTATGGAGCTTTCGGATATCGCTATATTGGCAGGAAAAATAAAAACTAATATTGAGAAGGTAATCATAGGGAAAAGCGCTGAACTGGAGCTTTTAATCACAGCTTTGATTTGCGGGGGTCATGTTTTACTGGACGATGTTCCGGGCACGGGAAAGACTGTTACCGCAAAGTCGCTTGCCAAGTCCATCAGCTGCGACTTTAAACGAATTCAGTTTACACCCGACCTGCTTCCGACGGACATAACGGGAATGAACGTATTCAACCAAAAAGAGTACCGGTTTGAATTTCGCGAGGGGCCCGCATTTACAAATATCCTGTTGGCGGATGAACTGAACCGGGCTACCCCCAGAACGCAGTCAGCGCTTCTTGAATGCATGGAAGAAGGCCAGATTACGGTAGATGGAATGACAAGAAAGCTGGCTGAACCGTTTTTTGTCATAGCAACGCAGAACCCGGTAGAGACCTCCGGCACATTCCCTTTGCCGGAAGCGCAGCTTGACAGATTTCTGCTCAGGCTCCGGCCCGGTTATCCGGGAATCGACGAAGAACTCATGATCCTGAACAGATTTATTCTGGACAACCCGCTTGATGCTCTTGAACCTGTCGTTTCGGGAAGCGATGTTATTTCGGCAAGGCAGAGTTATCAAAAAATCCATGTCAGCGAACCTGTCCGCCGCTATATCGTCAACCTGACAAATGCGACAAGATCACATTCGGATGTAACGCTGGGCGTTAGTCCGAGAGGAATGCTTTGGATGCTTAGGGCGTCTCAGGCGCTGGCCGCAATCTCCGGAAGGACCTATGTTCTGCCGGACGATATCAAAAGGCTTGCCGCGCCGGTTTTCGCGCACAGGATCATCACACAGACCGGTTACGGAGCGGCGGATAAAGCTGCCGAGATCATCAATAAAATTGTAGGCGCAATCGCTGTTCCGACGGAAGACCCGACAGCCGACATGCTGAAACAATAATGTCTGCCGCTAGATTAATGGCTTGTTCGGTAGAAGGGAGGTCTGGAGATGGCAATATTCTGGATGATCATCATTGTGACGATTTTGGCGCTCTTACAGGTTACATACTATAATAAGAGAGCGTTGAAGGCGGTTACATATGAGCGCAGATTCAGTACAAACGAGGTTTTTACCGGCGACAGGCTGGAACTAATCGAAATACTGGCCAATAATAAACTGATACCTGTTCCCTGGGTTCGTGTAGAGTCGAGGATATCGGTGTCGCTGAAATTTAAAAAACAGGAAAATCTGGATATCAATATGGAACAGTTCCATAAAAGCCTGTTTTATCTCGGCCCGTACAGCCGGATTACCAGACGGCATGAGATCCATTGCCTGAAACGCGGTTATTATGACTGCAGTAAGATCTCCATCGTGGCCGGTGACCTGTTTGGTCTCGGCCGGGACAGCCGGGACCAAATAGAGGAGGCTGCAAGGCTGTATGTGCTTCCTCAAATATTAAAGGCGGATGAGCTTCCGGAGGCCGCAGTAAAGTGGCAGGGGGAGGTTTCGGTACGGCGCTGGATCCTGCCTGACCCGATCTTCGTATCGGGCATCAGGGAATATAGAAGCGGGGATATCCTAAAGGACGTGCATTGGGGAGCTACCGCGAGAACCGGTATTCTTCAGGTGAAAGTCAGGGATTACACGGTGTCACCGAAGATCATGCTCGTATTCAATACGCAGATATCGGATCGCCTGATCGGCGGTATGAATCCGGAAGACATCGATTTTTTGGAAGAAGGAATTAATATCTGCGCAGCCCTGGCTGCCTGGTGCGTAAATTCGGGTCTTGAGGTCGGCTTTATGTCAAACGGCGCTGCCCAAATCGGGCGGACCGACACGCCAAGCCTACAGATGGGATGCTCTCAGATCCATTTAAAGGATTTGCTCAGACAGCTGGCGACATTGGTCATTAAGATGCAAACCGGAATCCATGCCGTGCTTGACAAACAGATTAAGGACGGGTTTTCGGGTATGGATATTTTGATCATTTCGGCATACTGGAGCGAAACGATCGAAAAGCGGGCGGCTCAGCTCCGGAATAACGGCAACACCGTTACTTATATACCGATTGGAGGAGGTGGCCGGAATGGATAGACGATTCAAGGCAAATTGGCTGCTCAACCTTCTTTTATCGTCATTATTCGTATTTGCCGTTTTATTTGCGGTGGAGCGCCTGGTCATCTGGGATACCGGGTGGTATAAGTATGTCAAGCACAGTTGGCCGGTTTTATTCGGCTTTCTTTTTGGTATGGCCGGTAATAGAAGAAAAAAGCTCGATTATGTTCTTGTACCCGTTTCCTGTCTGATTACAGGGCTTTTGATTTCGCCGTTTCTGCGCATTGATTTCTCTTTGGATATCCTGTATTTGATTATCGCTTGTGCCATGACCGTATTTCTATATTATTGCGGAAAGAAAAGCAACGAGGTTTTTCCGTCAAAACTGGCTGTGATTTCGCTTGTTTGTTATTTGGCGGAGATTGTTATATTCAGCACGCAAAAGACCGCCAATGTCCTGCCGTTTAACATCATCGCACTGGGGACGTTCTTTGTGATATTGTTCAGCCTCAACAACGAGAGCCTGCAATCGGGCGTGCACAATGTAAAAGGCGGCACGGTCATGCGCGTTCCGGAAAGGGTTCGATTCAAAAACATCATATTGCTTGCCGTCTTTTTGGTGCTTGCTCTGTTGGTTGGCAACATCAGGGGTATCCACAGCTTTTTTATTGCGGCAGTAAAGTCTGCTGCCATAGGGATATGGAAGCTGATAGAGCTGATGGGCGGCGTATCTACAAATGCCGAGCCCGCAGCGATTCCAGCGCCTGAAGTTACGGAGGAACCCGTTAAATATCTGGAACCGGACATACCGCCCAGCCCGGTCGTGATCATTTTCATCGTCGTTATTGTTGCAATGTTTTTGATCGGCGTCATTTTCACCATGCGCAACAAAGAACCGATTATGCGTGCAGTCAGACGCCTGATTAAAAAAAGGAAGGATATCGGCCAGCTCGATCGGGAATATGAAGAGGATATTGAGCGAGTATTCAGCATAAAGGACGTGCTAAAAAAAAGGCGGAAAAGGTTTTCTGATTTTTTCGGACGATTGTTCATCAGGGCTGAACGGATCAGTGATATGCCGGACAACCGTATGAAGGTCCGGTTTGCATATAAAGCGCTTTTAAAAAGACTTGGCGCGGCAAAAAACGGGATGCCGGAAACCCCGCTCGAGGTCGGATCCTCTATGCCTGACCATAGTATTAGCAAGCTTGCCGCCGATTACAGTTTCGCCCGATACTGTGATATCGTGGACGTACCAGATGAGGCGGCAGACAACGCGGTTACCGCTGTGGGCAGGATAAGCAGATATAAGGGGAAAAGAATCAATGAGGGAAACTAAGAAGTACATTATCGGCGTTGATGTGGGCGGAACCAGCGTACGGATTGGCAGAATCTCTTCTGATCAGAAAACAGAGAAATTGATCAAGGTGCCTCTTACTCAGGCGATGCCTGATGGAAAACCTGATTCGCTGGTTGGCTTCATAGCGGATTACTGTGAAAAGCTGACCGTATCAGCTGTCGCGGTGGGGCTTCCCGGGACGCTGGACAGGGAATGCGAAAAGGTGCTGAACACACCGAACATTCCGGGACTGAAAAACACGGAACTGAAAAAGCTGATTGAGCGGCGCGTAAACGCACCGGTTTTTCTCGAAAACGATTCTGTTATGCTTTTATCGGGCGATATGTACAGGTTGGGCCTGAATATTAAGGGAATCTATCTGGGCTGCTATATCGGAACCGGTCTGGGCAGCGCGTTTATCATAGACGGGAAAGTGCCCAAAGGAAAAAACGGGATCAACGAACTCGGACATGTGCCGGTTTACGGAAAAACGGATCGCTGTACATGCGGTAATCTGGGCTGCGTGGAAAACTACGTTTCCGGGCGTTATCTGCAGAGTATCCGGGCTAAAAAGTATCCGGATACCAAAATTCAGGATATTTTTACGGTAATGAAAAATACGTCGGAATACAATGATTACATCGATATTCTGGCGATGGTTCTGGCAGCGGCGGTTAATTTGTTGGATCCGAATACGATTATTTTAGGCGGAGGCGTCACGGAAATGAAGGATTTTCCGAAAGAAGCGCTTTTTCATCGCATATCCTGTCATTCAATGAAACCGGTGCCGGCCGATACGTTAAACATCCTCTATTCACCCCGCACAAAGGACGCCGGTGTGTTCGGGGCCGCGCTCTATGCAAAACAGATGCTAAAATGCCGATAAGCGGAGGGACAGATGATTAAGGTAGGGATTTACGGCGCTTCGTGCTGGATGAAGCATGCGGGCTGGATTACCCCGGCATTCATCCGTACTAATACTGTTCTTCAACTAAATTGAAGAGAACACGATAACCTGATCCCCTGTATTAAAAAACTGCCGGATTATTCCGGCAGTTTTTTATCGGGGTTTGGCTTTCTGCGTCTTTTTCCGAATCGCCTGTTTCGCCTTTGGCGTTTATCGGCCGCCTCGGTTTCCCGTGTCTCCTGGTCATCTGCGGCAGACACGGCGACGGCGTGCTCTTTTGTTCTCTCGCGCCACGGCTGCTTCGGTACAGGGACCGGTTTGGGTTCCGCTTTAACAATCTCAGGTTTTTTGTACTCGCCGTTGAGCATATAACCAAGCTTACTGAGCGGGAAGGTCTGAAGAAGGGTTTCCGTCGGGTCATCCAGACGGACCTTGGCAGTCTGCCGCAGCAGATTCAGTTCGGTAATAACGCCGCGGCCCATGGGTGTATCGACAAATGTCTCCGTTTTCGGTGAATGACTTATCAGATGTTCGTAAGCATCCTGTTCATATTTCAAGCAGCACATAAGTCTCCCGCAGGTGCCCGAAATCTTTGTGGGATTCAGGGAAAGTGACTGCGTTTTAGCCATTTTTACAGATACGGGTTGAAACTCATCCAAAAACGTCGAACAGCAGAAAGGTCGGCCGCATTTGCCCAGCCCGCCCACCATTTTCGCACCGTCTCTGACGCCGATTTGACGAAGCTCGATACGGGTTCGGAATATGGATGCAAGATCCTTGACCAGATTGCGAAAATCTACCCTTCCGTCGGATGTAAAGAAAAAGAGAATTTTCGTCCCCTCAAAGCTGTATTCGACATCCACCAGTTTCATATCCAATCCATGCTCCGCTATTTTCTCCAGACAGATATCGAACGCATGCTTGTCTTTCTCCCTGTTCTGTGCCGCTATCTTATCATCGGTATCGGTTGCAATGCGGATAACGGGCCGCAGAGGCGGCACTATGTTTTCGTCCGGTACCTGGTGGATACCCTGCGTGCATTCGCCGTATTCAAGGCCTTTGGCCGTTTCAACAATTACTGCCTGTCCTTCAACGGGAAAAGTACCCGCTGGATCGAAATAATATACTTTTCCACGGTTGCGAAACCGTACGTTAACTACATCGGTCAATCTGTTTCCTCTTTTCGAATGGAGTTTAGTTTTACCGCAAGTATTCCGGTGATGTGTCCTGATCCAACATTGAAGCGGCACATCGGCATAAGTGACTGTATGGCATCAGTCATGGCAAAAAGGTTGCCGCGCTCAACAGCATCGAATTCTTTCTTCAATGCATTTGCAGTTATCAGATACAATATATCCAGAAAATCGGCAATCTGTATTCTGTCCAGTTTTCCGGCTTTCGCAGCGCAAGACGTAAGCGTTAGGCTGTCACCTGCCTTGAACGCATGTAATACCGATTCCGCTATCGATAAGAGTACCGGGTTTAGTTCCTCGTTTTCGGGAACCGGTGCTGAGAAGGTCTGAAGTTCAACACAGCGGGATCGTAATGTCGGCAGAAAATTGCCCGGATTCGTACCGATGAGAATGAACCGCGCATACGACGGCGGTTCTTCCAAAAGCTTTAAAAACGCGTTTTGGGCACGACTATTCATATCATCCGCATCTTCTATAATGAAGACCTTTTTATCTGCTTCGTTGGGCAGGACTGCTGCGTCACGAATAATTTCCCTGATCTGACCGACAAGGATTTCACGTTTGCCCGCTTCTTTCTTTATATTTATGATATCCGGGTGGATGTGTTTTTGGGATTTTAAGCAATCGCGGCACATAAGACAGGGGCGCTCGCCCGTTCCTGTGCATACAAACGCCCGGGATAAAACATCGCCAAGGACGCCTTTTCCTGAACTTCCTGCGCCCCAAATGATATAAGCGTGAGAGAAAGATCCATTTCGCTCCGCATCGTTTAAATGCGCTTTCAATTCATCATTACCTGTAAAACCCAGAAAATTCATATAGCGGATCCTCTGCCGATTTCCGTTTTTCTTTTGAAAACACCGACTTGACAAATGACATAACAATTATCAGCTCAATTGTGATTTTATCATATGTTTATCGAAAAAGGAATATGTTTTTGCAGCATGGCGCCGTGTTTGTGCCGTGAAGCGCCATGTTTGTGTTGCGATTAAAAAAACAGAGCAGCGCAAAAAATGCGCCGCTCCGTATGCAGTACATGTTTTTTGGTTTACCATTCGATTGAATAGCCCGGAAAAATGGCTTCAAAGATGTCGGTAACCAAGTCGCGCAGAAAAATGGCGCTGATGATTGAAACGGCCGCCATAATAATGACACCCAAAACCAACAGGAGCAGATAGCCTCTTGCCAGATTGCGCCTGTTTATGTTTCCGCTGCCGACGGCCCAGATAATGGCTGCGATAAGCCCGATTACCGGAATGTTCATCAAAAACAATGAGCCGAAATAGCCCCAGGTCCCTATTGTGGGAGAGGCGGGATAAGCCGCAGGCGGTACATATGGCTGCGAAATGGGAGGAGCGGGCTGCTGCCTTACCTGCTGCTGGATGGGAGGTTGCCACTGCTGTTGGGGCTGCTGATAGCTCTGAGTCTGTATCGGGTGAGGCGATGCCTGCTGTACCGGTTGCTGCGCATACTGAGGCGGAGGAGACGATTGAATCGGCTGCCATGTCTGGACCGGTTCGGAATAAGTTTCCGGCCGGGCAGGCGTTTGGGCGGCAACAGGATCGGGGTTTGTCGGCATTGCGTACGACTTCTCGGTTTCCGGCTCATATATGGTTTCGCGTGTTTGCATCGGCTCCGAAGCCGGACTGTCGGTTACATTAGCAGATGCAGGTGCGCTTTGAGATGGCTGTGCCGGTGCCGGGGTGCCGCAGGCAGTGCAGAACTTCGAACCCTCCGGCACCGGAGAACCGCAATTCGTGCAGAAAACACTTGCCATAAATATCCTCCCTCATAGCGACATTTTTGTCGTCGGTCGCTTCATATATTTTTACGTAAATATTATATGACAATGGATTTCATATGTCAATCGAAACGCAGATCGGATAGTTTGTTTGTATAATTTGTTATAAACATGCGTTATTTCAGCATTGCGTGCAGGAAAAAAGCGATAATCAATGCTTAATGCCAGGACACGCACTGATTGTTTTCAGTTAGCAATAATAAGAACAAAAAGGGACGATTTTTCCTTCGCTCCATACATGCAGACTGCATCTGCGCAGACGTTCGATATCCAGATTATAGGCATCTTGAAAAGCCATGCCGGTTATGGTGAAGCCATGTGTTCTGACACGGGATAAAAACGCGTCGAAATCACTCATATCCGGGTTGTCGGTTACATCGCCGGCCTCTCTTTTCCAGCGCCTGGAAACAAACCGGCGGTTAAGAAGGGCTTCGTCGGTGGACGATTTGTTGCCGCAACAATCTGAAGAGGCTTTCGGCGTTAACGCGAGCAGGCGGTCCGGCAGCACGACAAAGTCGCCGTGAAAGCCGCATCTGGGATGATCGCAGGCGGATGGGGCGATATCTTTCATTCGTACAAGGCCTCCGGTCTGTTCTTCGATTGCCGTGACGATTTCCGGCAATGTTATTCTGTCCGTGTTTTCGGGCGCATCCGGATACCGCCCAAAGTAACTGACCGGCTGGAAGTGAATGCCCCGAACCGCAGGTGAATGCTCAAGCGCGAATTTAATCATACTGCCGATCTGATGATCATTTATACCGGGTACGATTGTCGGCACCAACGTGACGCCGATACCAAGTTCATCGCAAACCTTGATAGCCTGAAGTTTTTCTTTCAGCAGCGGCCGGTTCCTGAGTTTTTGATAGATATTGTCGTCCAGACCGTCAAACTGCATAAAAACAAAAGAAAGACCCGCGTCGCTAAGTTCTTTTGTGAAGCCGCGGTCACAAAGACGGATACCGTTCGTATTGAGTTGGATGGATTCTGCACCCGCTTTTTTCGCGGCAGCGATAATCCCGGGCAGATCGTCTCTTACGGTTGGCTCGCCGCCGGACAACTGAATAAAACTGCGGCCTGCGCAAACAAGCTCTCTAAATACTTTGAAAAGCGCTTCCGGTGTTTTTTCAGCCGTATGCACATTGTCTTCGTCGCTTTCCGCAAAACAAAAGTTGCAGCGGAGGTTGCAGCGCTTCGTAACCTCAACAAGCACGCAGCAGGTATTTTGCAGGTGACGCGAGCATAAACCGCAGGCATCGGGGCAAAGCGGCGGAAAATCGTCTTTCGGCGGCGAGTATTTTCCCCAGCTTAGAAAATCGGGTTTTTCGCCGCGCCATACGATTGTCTGACTGCCGCCGTGCTCGTCACAGCTTTTTTCCATATACCAGCCGGATTTACGCTTGACAATGCGGGCCGGTATTTGCTTGCGGCAGACAGGGCAGATACTGTACGTTTTTCGGTATGGTATCAAATTTGCTTTCATTTTTCCTCCGATGGTTAAATGATCTCGCATACGATACTGCGGCGGGTATTCTCCGTTTTTAATGTTATACTGTCAGCTGAAAGGCTCTTTAAAAACGGTTATTGATGCGTGCTTCGGTGACAGGTTTGAAAGCCCCCATTCAACATCATGGCCGGAAAGAGTGCCGTACAGCGCCCTGATCACACCCGAATGAGAAACAATCACGATATCGCATCGGCTGTCGGTTTGCAAAATCTCCGAGACGCAATCCAGCACCCGATATTGCAGGTCATAAAAGTTTTCAGATTCGTTGTCGAATTTATAGGTCAGAAGATTCTTGCCCCTTTTTTCATATTCCTCGGGATAATTCTTTATAATCTCTGAAATATATTTGCCGTCCCATGCGCCCAAAGACATTTCCCGCAAGCCGGGTAATGCGCAAATTCGTGGGATATCAAGCGCCTTACCGATAAGCTCTGCCGTGGTTTGTGCCCGTTTCATATCACTGGAATAAATCGTATCGGTTTTCACGGAAAGACTTTTAAGTAAAAATGCAGCCTCGTTGGCCTGAACAATGCCCTCGCCGCTTAGAGGGGGGTCATACTGGCCCAGAAAAATCTTCTCTTTATGCTGCTCGGTTTTTCCGTGCCGGATTAAGACAAAGCGTCTGTTTTTCGCAAGCCTTGCAAAATCACCGACATTGGCACCCCGGCAGGCATAAGCAAGCAGCTTTTGGTACGCTTCCGGGGTATCCATATCCAGAACGGTTCCTTCGTCCTGTGTTTCCAGCCTGATCATTTCATCATCGTATTTTTGTGTGATACCCTTTAAGCCCATACTACCGTCATAAGACAGGATCTCATGAAATTTCGAAAGAGGGATCCAGAGCGGATGTCCCTTTTTCCCCTTATAGCATGGAACGATAAAACGATCCGGGTTTTCCGACGCTTCAAATAAAATGGACCTGATTGTGCATGCCAAAACAAGCGGACAGTCTGCGGGTGAGAGCAAAATACCGGAAACACCGCCGGTATGCAGGAAATGGTTCAGTCCCGCCTTAACAGACGAAAGCATACCTTTATCAAAATCCGGGTTAAAAACGTCAGTTGCTCCTTCAGAAGTTATAACGGGACGCAGCTTCTCCCGCAGATAGCCGGTCACAACAGCCGTGTCATTGATCCCGGCGCTCTTGAGGGTTCTCAGAACATGTGATAGCGCACAATGATCCCCTATGGGCAAAAGCGGTTTCAGTGTACCCATACGCGAGGAATACCCGGCAGCCAAAACCGCTGCCGACGGATGAAAGCGTTTTATCATACATGGTTTCCTTTCTTGATTCCCCTGTTTCCGACTCTTTTGAGCAGCTTAAGGCAGGAACCACAGGGACAGGCCTCATTCAGCCAGCCGCTCATGTCTCCTGTCTTGTAACGTATAAACGGCATACCGCGCCTGGTTAGCGTCGTAAAAACAATCTCTCCTGTCTCACCGTCCGGAACGGGTTTCCCGGTTTCGGGATCGATGATCTCAATTAAAATATCGGCTTCACGAACATGGTAACCAAAGGCATTAGACCCGGACAGCTGCCCTGCACAGCTGACTGCGCAGCCATACCCCATTTCGGTCATACCGTAGTGCTCGTATATTTCCGGATTCCAGGTATCTGAAACAGTGCGTCTGCACGCTTTTGATACATAATCCGCGCTGATCAGAACACTTTTGATATTCAGGCCATCAGCGCGCTCCGGTACGGCGCAATATTCCGCGAGCTTTGTCAAAATAGAGGGAAAGCCGGCAAGGGAAGTCACTTTATTCCGGATCAGCATATGGTATAGTTCGTTGAAGTCGCCGGAGTGCTCATAGAGGGTGAAGGATTTGCAGCCGATGCGGTTTAGGCCTTTTTGCAGCAAATCACCCACCGAACCGGGCCGTTGCGCGGGAAACAATATACCGACCGCATCTGATCGGTCTACCAGGTTTTTCATTCCATGATGGAAAAAATCAATGCAAAGCGCCAAATCGTCCTCGGTAAAATAAACGCGCTTGGCTTTGCCCGTTGAACCGCTGGTAAAGAGCGTTACGATGCGGCTGATTTGGCCGGGATTGACGCACAGCATTTCCATCGCGTTTTCCCTTAAATCCTCAGATGTTGTAAAGGGCAGACGAGAGAGCTCAAAAAGCGAGTTCAGCTTTACCTTTCCGAATCTTTTGCGGTAAAAAAAACTGTTTTCGCAGGCATGTTCAAGCGACCGATTTAATGACGAGAGCTGATAGGCTTCGATGTCAAAACGCGCGGGAGGCTTGCCGGAAGGCAGCCCGATTTTCCGGGCAATCCAGGCATCAAGCACAGGCCGTTCAACCGGCATGACCATGCCCTTTTCCGGCCGCCAGAAGAAAATATCCCGTGTTTTTTCCGTATGTCATATGACAGATGCTTTTTGGGTCGGTTCCTTCCGGTAATGCTTCTTGCCACATTCTGTCAAACGATCCGTAATCCATAAGGACCTGAGCAATGTAGTTTTTCAAATCCTGCGTTCTATCCTCCCATGAAATTAGGTCAAAGCCCGCTTCTCGAAGGCCTTCTTGAAGATAATCCATCATGAACATGCCGTCAAGGACAAAAGGAGACGGATATTCCGTTTCGTTTTCACAATCGCTGTGCTCCCGAGGACGATTCAGATAACTGATGGCGGATTCGTATTGTTGCTTTGCTTGCTGCGGATCGGGATCGAGCATGTATAAATCGCTGATGGTCAGCACGGCTCCGGGCTTAAGTATGCAGTAAAGCTCATGCAGCAACTCCTGATGCCTGGTCATCAGTGAAAATGAGCATTCCATAATCGCGCCGTCAAAATAAAGAGAAGGAAAATCCAGCGAAACACCATCGCTGAGACGGATTTGAAGCTTTGGATTCCGCTGCTTCGCTTTTTTAATCATATCCTTATTGATATCACAGCCTGTCACGAGAAGACCGTATTTTTCCTGAAGGTACTCAATCGTTCTACCCTCACCGCAACCCAATTCAAGGATTCTGTTGCCACGCACAAATCCGCCCAGTTTAACGGCTAGGTCTGTTATTTCCTTTGATCCCGGGTGAAAGCAATTCATTTTCGTTCTCCGTTCATTCGGCATCGGTCCGGATTATATGGCCGGATGTTGAAAAATCGCCGATATTTTATCTATTATAATCTAAAATACCTTTTCATTGCAAGCCGGGGAAAAAG
>JAAYJC010000026.1 GCA_012523085.1 Clostridiales bacterium | reverse complement strand
TCGCGGGAAGCCAAAATAATGTTCATGCCGTTGTGCCCCTGGGCGCAGCCGTCGCAGATATCCGTCGCGTGATACGTGGCGGGGTATCCGCCTTTTTCAAAGACGCCGTATTTCGCCTGCTCAGTCAGCCTGTTGAGGTGCACGCTTCCCGGATGGCTGTCCCCATATACGTCCTCGATCAAAATCTGCGGTTTTACAATATCCTCCTCGTCCAACCGGAACCCAATTCGAGCGCGTCAAACTGCACCCAAAGCTGCCGCTCGGACGCGCTTTTTGCCTCCTTGCTTCCTAGGGACGGCTCACTTTGCACCGTATCATACTATTGGCGAACCCATCCATAAAAGCCAGAAACTCAACGATTTTGTCCACAAGGTTATCGTCAATATGTGTCCAGGAATAATTATATCCGGGAAAGTACGGGCATAGCTTATATGTTGTTTGTTTATGGGTTATTGGAATACATGCCAAAGGCCGTTTGCCTGTTTTGTCAGTCTGGATGCAGTATCTGCATCCATCACACTTTTTTGTTCGCTCAACAATAAAATCCTTAACAATTTGATTCATTGCATTAAACTGTTCTAAAAAGTATCTCAATCCATATGGAATACACAGGCCAAATGTCACGGGATTCCTTGCATAAGCATCGTATTGTGCCGATATACCCGTATGCCTGATTTTATACTCATTTCCACCCTTCGGGCTTTCATCGCCCCAGGCGGGATTTGCATAAGTCAGCATTAATTGATAGTTAACCCAAACCGTGTTGTAGGTATCATATGGCTTGTAACCTTGTCCCATCATCCACCTTACCAGTTTGTGAAAGGATTTATCTCCAAGCAAACGAGCGTAAATGTCGGTTGTATATACATAATTTTCATAGAACAGACAATAGGCAAAAGCAACTTGATTGGCGCTTTGGCGAGCTGACATCCAAGTCCATGCAACAGGAAGTTTTGTTGGATCATTAATGCCCAACAACGACAAAATTTTTAACTGCCTTTTATTAAGCTTTACGTCAGCGCCCTGACCGAGAAAGAACATATTTTTCAATAAGCTTTCAATAGCTTTTTTTATTTTCAGCACATTAATTTCCAGTTCGGGTTTACCGTATCCTTTTTTGTAGCGGCCGGGGAACGCGTCATCTTCATGCAGTGTTGGGACAAGCAAAGACGGTTCATCAAACAATAACTGATATAATGTTTTCATGATGTCATAAAATTCGCTTTGATCGGCGACACTGACGTCCGCGTCCTCTTTGGGAATAAACGCCGGCATCATAGCAAGATAAGCGCTCAACATTCGTTGCTCTAAACATGCATATTCCATGATTTTGCCCCTCCTCAAATATATGGGAAAAGCGCCTTATCTATTTTCGTGATATATTACTTCCTTGCCGTTTGTGACGGCGTATGCTATTTCCGATTTTACGGATTCGCCGATATATCCGCCGATATTAACAACATAAATCGCATCGCTTATATCAATCTTTTTGTAATGCGCTATGGTGAGTTTACGGATGGCTTCGTCATCAAGCGATTTTTGTTCTTCATTGTATGCGCATTGAAGAACACAGCAGCCTTTATCAATCTCCAAGTCTCGTGCGATGTTTTTCATATCGGCAGCAAACCGCATACTCCCGCAAAGTGTAACGACTATCATCTATGCTCTCCCCGTTTTCCCAAAAATGAACTGCCGCTGTCCTGTCAACCGCGCCTCGCCGCCAGCATGATGGTATTCCCTTTATGAAACACCTGCCGCACGTCGGTAAATCCGGCATTAGTCAGCAGCCTGATCTGTGTTAAAGGCGTGCATGGCGCGTCCAAATGATATAATGCGTTATCGCCACTATTTTGCAGCGCCTTGAGCCGTGCGTATTCCGCGTAATAAAAATCTTCGTCCTCTTGTGTCGCCGCCATGTAATCGGCTTCAACGTATACGCCGCCATGCTTCAAGCTGTTACATATCCTGCGGTATAGCGACAGCTTTTCCTCATGCGGAAAATGGTGCATCGTTTCAAACGACACCGCCGCGTCATATTGCCTAACGCCGAAATCAACGTTAAAATAGTCCGCACAGATTAAGTTGAGCTTGTCGCTATATGGCTTGGTTCGGAGAACGTCCAGCATGGCGGCGGTCAGGTCAACGCCTGTTGTCCGCACGTTCGGGAAACGCTTATAAATTTCGTCAAGCTCAAGCCCTGTTCCGCAGCCCAAATCAAGCAGCCTGGCTATGCCCTCCGGCAGCACCTCCGCCATTTTTACATATCCCTCAGCTGCGCCAACGACCTCAGATTTCATGTGCTCCTCGTATATGTCAACGCGGGAAGCAAAAAATTCCGTCATCCTCTCAAGCGGCATAATTTTTCGCACCTTCTACCTTAATTCTTCTTATACGGCAGCCCGAAGTCGCTTGCCGGATGCCCGCCGAAGCCCCGTTTGTCAAGCGACGGCTCGGTGGTAACTACATAAATATCGTCTGCGGGAATGCCTGGTTCTCTGCCAAGCGCTTCTGTTATCTCCCGTATTGCCGCACGCTTCATTTCCTTGCTCCTGCCGGGGAAAAACGTAAGCTCAATCAGTATAAATCTGTCGCTTTTTGTGGCCTGGCGCTCAAAAAGCTCATCGTCAAGCTCGTTAAGACGTTTGTTACGGTCATCCTCCGGAATGCCGAAAGCAGACACCAACCCATTATGCACGGATTGTAAGACGCTCTTTTTATATTCGGCGGTGTGACCCTTGATAATCTCGATTTAACCAATGGCAGTGTGAACTCTCCTTACTCAATTTCGATTGTCTGCATCTGCCCGCAGAGCATCTGCGTAAACCCAAACCGTTTGTAAAACGGCGCAAGTTCCGTATCGCCGTATATCACGGATATCATGTAGATATTTCTCTCTTTGAGCCTTGCGATAACCCGGTTTATCAGTTTTGTGCCAATCCCGCGTCCCTGATATTCGGGACTTACCATGAGGTCTTGTATGTATGCATCGGTAACGCCGTTTGATACTGAATCGACATACCCGACAAGCTTTTCGCCGTCAAAACAGGCGATATGACAATAAGATGTCATAAGCGGGTTGTTGTAGTAAGATTCCATGCCGTTCCAGCCAACAGATTTCCGCAAGTCGGCAATCGCTTTTGCCGAAGTGGGCTGGTTTTCTATGTAAGTTAGGTTGCTTAGTGGTTCTTGTTTGCCCGCCATATGTTTCTTGTCCCTAAAATAGTCCTCCGCGAGATATCCGTATTCGCAATGATCACAGATACCCTGATTATTACACCCTGCCTGACGTTTTGCTGCTTCAAACGTGAATCCCGCTTTACGCATAACCGCGCCGCTTTTTGGATTACGCGGGTCGTGAATGGCATTGATGCGATTCACGCCGACATCTTCAAACAGAAACTTCACGAGGGTGCGGAGAGCCTCGGCAACATAGCCTTGTCCCCACCACGCCTTACCAATGCAGTATCCCATATCGACAGAGCTTACCTTGTCGTTTGGTTTCATCGCCGCAATGGAACCAATCGGCTCGCCGAGTGATTTCAACTCAATCGCCCACGAGTAATGCGATAACTCATCGTAGCTGCTGACCCAAAAGCCGATGACTTTCCGGGTGTTATCGATTGTTCCGTGTGGGGACCATGTCAGAAACATCGTAACGTCAGGGTCGTTTGCCCAGTTACGAAACATCGGCTCTGCGTCCTCCGGCGTAAACCGTCTTAGTATAAGCCGCTCGGTTTCGAGCATAACCGTGCCTTTGTGGTTCATTCTATCGCCTTCATCTTACTTCTATCTGCCGGCAGTAATCGCCTGTATGCCATAACAATACTCTGTTTATCCGGCTCGTCGTAGTTTTCCACCTTGCCGAGCGGCTATCTGTTTGTATCGGTTTTGACCATCAGCACCCCGTAATAAGGAACGGATTTATCCGGCATATAAAGCTCCATTCTGCCGCGAAGCGGTGGCACAAAAAGTCAGGAAAAATCGATGACCTAAACGCGATACAAGTATCGCGCTTGCAAATGGCCGCCGTCATATTTGGCGGCTAATCGATTTTTCCGTGCGTGAAAGTATTTTCACGCTAAGCTCCTATCTTCCGGTCGGCAGCTTAATCATAATCAGACACGGATTTTCCTCGTCCCACATCTCGGGCAGCGTGACAAGCGGCATAAAGCCGATGCTTTTATAAAATGCCCGTGTCCGCGCGTATGGCTTGTAGCTGTCCGTATCGCTCAGAGTTTTGACCATGACGTATTTGCAGCCGTTCTTTATGAGATGTTCCTCCGCCGCGGCATAAAGAGCCTTGCCTATACCTTGCCGGTGGCATTCCGGCAACACGCCGCAGACGTAAATGTCGCCTGTATGACCGTAATGCGTCCGTACGGAGATAAAGCCAACACAACAGCCGTTATCGTCAGTCGCTGCCCAAAAGGGCAGACCGGCGACCCCTACGACGAAATCTTCGAGAGCCTGTTTATCCCCGAACCACTCCGGCAGCTTTTCGAGGACTGTTCTTGCGTATTGTGATTTCAGCGTCCCGTCCTCAACTTCGAGAATCTTGATATCGTTTTTCATAACGCTTTCCTTGCTTCCCTTATCGCCGCTATGCTCATGCCGCAAACGCCACAAGCGGAGCGACAGTCGCTTGTGGCGATATCCATACCATGCTTTCGCGTACCGCGAAAGCTCCGCTGCGCCGCCATTTGGCACCGCACGCACTTCCGGAATTAAGGGTTTTGTTTGGTCACTTAATATCCTAACAGAGGCTTGAACTTTTGGCTCGCTTTTGCTTTTTCCGGCTTGTCAACGGCCGCCTATGGCGGACATTGGAATGATCATCACACGGGCACTTCGTTTCTATATTTAATGAAATTGTCAAGCCCTCGTCCCCTTGAAATTTATTTCAGCAGATTGCCTGAGATGACCATCTGCTGCACCTGCGATGTGCCTTCATAGATGCTGGTGATCCGGGCGTCCCTGTAGAATCGCTCCACCTTGTATTCTTTGATAAATCCGTAGCCGCCATGGATCTGTACCGCATTGTAGGCCACGCGGTTGCACATTTCCGACGCGAAATACTTAGCCATCGCGCAGCGTGTCGTGTAATCGGCGGATTCCGTATTCTCAATGGCAGCGGTATTATAGACGAGCTCGCGCGCAGCCTCTATTTCAGTCGCCATCGTAGCGATCATAAAGCTAACAGCCTGGAATTTAGCGATCGGCTGCCCGAACTGCTTGCGTTCTTTCGCGTATTTTATGGACTCATCCAAACAACCCTGCGCAATGCCCACGGACTGCGCGGCCACGCCTAAGCGGCCGCCGTCCAGGGTTTTCATCGCTGTGGCAAAGCCTTTATGAAGCGGACCCAGCAAATCGCTCTTATGTACGCGGACGTCTTCCAAAATGATATCGCTTGTCGGGTACCCGATAAGGCCCATTTTTGCCTCGTCTTTTCCAAATGAGACACCGGGCAGCTTCATATCGACGATAAACATCGAGATGCCGCGGGAACCCCTTTGCGTTTTATCGGTCTTGGCGTAAATGATAGAGTAATCGGAAAACGGCGCCGCAGATATAAAGGTCTTGCGTCCATTCAGCACATAATAATCGCCATCCGGTACCGCTGTCGTCAGGATCCCACCCGCATCGGAACCCGCCCCGGGCTCCGTCAGGCCAAAGGAGATGAGTTTATCGCCCTTTGCCACCGGGACAACATATTTCTGCTTTTGCTCCTCCGTACCGCAGTAGAGGAGAGGACCTGCCGCAAGCGAGTTTGGCGTATTTGTATATAAAGATAACACAGGACTTACACGTGCAAATTCTTCGACCATCAGGACATACGCCAGATTATCGCCGCCCTGTCCGCCATACGCGACAGGAATTTTCACGCCCATAAAACCGCACTTGGACATTTTATCGTGGATATCTCTATCAAACTCGCCTGTTTCCTCCAGTTTGTCGAGCAGTTCGGTAGTGAACTCAGTCTCAGCAAACTGGCGGAATAGTTTCTGCATCATTTGATGCGCTTGGGATAATTTCATGTTGCATCTCCTTTTGGCTCGCTGATATATTTGCCCAGTCCCCCCCAATGTTCACGGAATATCTCCGTATCCATTAGCTTCAAATCTTTAGAAATTTCAGGTGTGAAGCCCATCTGTGCCAAGATGTCCCTTTCCAGGTCGATACCCGGCGCGATCTCTACAAGCGTCATCTTCCCGTCAAGCAAGCGGAACACGCAGCGCTCGGTTACATACAGCACGCTTTGGCCCGGCATCGTATATTGCCCCGCAAATGTGATCTGCTCGACATCGCTGATAAATTTCTTGATAGAACCTTCTTTGACGACCGAGATCTTGCCATCACCGATCTTCATTTCCGATTTCCCCGTGAAGCTGCCGCAGAATATGATCTTGGGCGTCGCACGGGTGATGTTGATAAATCCTCCCGGCCCGGTCAACCTTGAACCCAGCTTGCTCACATTGTTGTTTCCGTACTGATCGATCTCACCGATTCCAAGGCAGGTCATGGAAAGGCCGCCACCGTCGATAAAGTCAAACATTGCGCCGTGCTCCATTGTCGCGTCTGGGTTATATGCGCTTCCGAAGTTAGGCAGCGCGGAGGGAACGCCTCCCACCATGCCGCTCTCGGTAGTCAAGGTAATATCATCAAGAAACCCTTCTTCCGCAATAACCCTTGACATGTCCGCCGGTATGCCCACACCCAGATTGACAACATCGCCGGTACGGACCTCCATTGCACATCGGCGGCAGATAATCTTGCGCTCATCAAACGGCAGCGGTTTAATTGCCGAAAGGGGTTTTTTAAGTTGCCCGGAGAAAGCAGGCTCAAAATATACACCCTCCGCCTGCCAGCAGGACATCGGATCTGTCGCTTGTACGACGTAATCCACAAGGATTCCGGGGATTTTGACTTCTTTTGGGTTAAGCGTCTTTTTCTGGGCAAGGTACTCAACCTGGACGATTACGATTCCGCCATGGTTCTTAGCGGCGGTCGCTACCGCGAGTCCTTCGTTAATAATACTCTCGTTTGCAAAAGAAATGTTGCCGTCCTCATCCGCGATAGTCCCGCGAAGAAGGGCTACATCCAATTTGAAGCCTTTGTAGAAAAGATACTCCTCGCCCTCAAACTCCACCAGTTTTACCAGTTCATCTATCGTGCAGTCATTCATTTTGCCGCCGCCAAGGCGCGGATCAACAAAGGTTCCTAAACCGACTTTAGTCAGCAATCCCGGTCTGCCCGCCGCTATCTCACGCCACAGATTCACTATAACGCCCTGTGGCAGGCAATGACATTGGAGCTTATTTTGCACAGCCAAATCTCGTAATGAAAAGGCCGAGCCAATATGGGCACCTGACCAGCGGGTTACCAATCCCGGGCCCGCCTCGCCAAACCGGGTTACGCCACGTTCGGCCCAATCTCCCATGGCGCTGCCTTGTTTTAGATTCAAATCGCAGGGGTGTCCGGTCTCTTTAAAACGATCTCTTATGGCACAGGCTATTTCTTCAGCCCAACCCGACAGCCCCATCCCAGCGACGCCGATGGTGGCACCATCAGGTATATACGCAGCCGCTTCCTGTGCGGTAATCAGTTTTTTCATATATGAACCTCCCAATTTAATTTGAGTTTATGCCTTTGAGTGACAATAAGCGCGTCTATGCAAGCGGTAAACGTTATTCAACTGTTGTGCCGCACCAGCGGCACAACAGTATACACTTGTCGTTCAGCGTCTCAGAGCGGAAAAGTGCGTAATTGTCAATTAGTTGTTGCCGGTCGCCCAGTCATATCCACCGCCGCCAAAAGGCTGCTGTGCGTTTTGTGGTGGGCCGCGTTCCAGCATCTCATAAATCAATAAATTGTGGCAGTCAAATTTAATGTTCGGTAAGTATTCAGGGATTTCGCGGTTGTACGCTTTTAACGCGTTTTCACGAGGTGTAAGAGCCAAGTTAATCAACCTTTTTCTTAGAAAATATGTTATCCTCCAATAACGGCATTAAGACCGTGGTCTGCAATGATGCTGCGAAGATATTCCACATGCTCATCTGATGGAGGCTCTGCCCGGAACCTTCCGACCGTCTTTTCCAGACGATCACTTTTTGACTCGCCAAGCCGGTGATACGGCAGAACATCCGGCATGAGCCGTATCCGGTACACTTTTCCGCTAAGAAAAACAGTTCCGGCAAAGCTGTGTTCGCTTCCGGGTTCTGGCACCAGCGGTACCGCAGCGGACAGCCGCTGAAGAACACAGTTGTACGGACTCCGGGTCCGCCATGGATGGAATAACTCTGTATATTAAATATCCAACCCCTAATTTGATTCAGGTTAAATACGGTAATGGCCCCTCTGATTTATAACCCGTTAAAGAAATATTACAATGCGGTTTGTATCTATTCTACTATAATCTTTTGTTTCGAGCAACAAATATACAAAATGTACACAATGATCCGATGGCGATGTGCCGCATGCACAAATTTGTTGTTCTTTGTGAACGGATGATTGAAAGCTTCGGCGACACATGATAAATTCAATATAAGAAAAATGCTTCACGAAATGAAAAGAGGGACGTCTATGACTGATCGAGTTAAGCGGCTTAAGGCAAGTTTGAGCGTGAACCAATATCCGCTCTGCATTGAAAAATTTCGCCTGGCAAACGAATCGCTCGACGCGACATCCGGGGAACCGATGCTTATACGCCGGGCAAAACTGCATGAACATATTCTTGATCACACCACAATTTACATCGAAGATGATGATCCGATAGCAGGGGTGGGCGCGAGTAAACCCTTCGGACTTGAGATGGATTATGAATACGGCGTGTGGACACCGGATGAGGTGGCGTCATTAAAGAGCGAGATCTATACGATCGCTCCCGAGGATGAAGAGGAATTGTATGAGCTGAACGAACGATTCGCAGGAAACAACCTGAACAGCAATTTGATCAGCGCCCTGTCCAAATCGCTTGGTATGAACGACCGACTTTGGCCTTTTATGAAATCCGGTGTGATACTTCCGCCGTGGAAAGACAAAAAAGGCGGGTCCGGCGGTGGTTTTGCAATGTCCGGCATAGGCCTTGGCCCCGGTTTCTTTCTGGTGTGCATAGACTTTGAAAAAATTCTAAAAGAAGGCGCAAAATCGATCATCGCTGAGGCGCAGAAGTATCTGGCGGATTTGCGCTACACCGACGGTGAAAGCATTCAGAGACGGTACTATTGGGAGTCAGTCATCCGGGTATTTGAGGCGTGGGTTCGCTGGGCGCACCGTTATGCCGATTTGGCGAAAAAGATGGCTGAGACGGAAAGCAATCCGAGACGAAGGGATGAGCTTCTCGACATTGCGCGTATGTGCAGAAAGCTTCCGTATGAGCCGGCCGATACGTTCAAGGAGGCGATGCAGTCCTTCTGGTTGACTTTCCTGCTTGCATGCCCCTCTCCTACGACAACTGCCGGACGTTTCGATCAATATATGTATCCATTTTATAAAAAAGATATCGAATCAGGCCGTATCACAAAAGACGAAGTGCTTGAATGGCTTGAGATTCTCCGCTGCAAGGTTATGAAGATCAATCGCGTATCCGGGAAGGCCAACCGAGCCAAGAATTCCGGTATGGCCAAGTGGTATAACTGGACGATAGGCGGGGTCAAAGCAGACGGAAGCGACGCTACGAATGAGCTTTCTTATTTGCTTCTGGAGGCAGCCCTGGAAACCCAGCTGCCTCATCATACATTAACTGTCCGTGTCCATGAAAACACGCCTCCGATATTTATGAAAAAGGCTTTGGAGGTTGTGCGTTCCGGTCTGGGCATGCCTGCTTTCCTGAGTGATAAGAGCTATATTAAGTTTTTTACCATGAACGGCATTCCGATAGAGGATGCGCGGGATTACTGTGCCACGGGTTGTGTCGACGGTAATATACCTACTGTCACCAGAAGTCAGGTCGTCGTATTCTTCATCGTCGCGCAGGCTTTTGACGTATTCATGCACAACGGATTCTGCCGCTATACGCAGGAAATGGTCGGAATAGAAACCGGAGATGTCACCGGAATGAAAACCTTCGAAGAGTTCAAGGACGCATTTTATAAGCAGCTCGATTACCTTATTGGTCTGGCCGCCGAGAGGAACAATGTTGAACAGATCTCACAGCGCGAACTGTTCCCCGACGCGTTTCGTTCCGCGCTCATGCGGGATGGGGTTAAAACGGGCAAAGATCTGCTGGACCGCCGGTTTGATTTTGAAAACAGCAATCTGTTGGGCGCAGTCGGCGGTGTGAATGTCGGAGATTCCCTGATGGCTGTAAAAAAACTGGTCTATGATGAGAAAAAGTATAGCATAAGGGAACTTTTGACGGCTCTGGATGCCGATTGGGAGGGCTATGAATCCATGCGCGCAGATTTTAAAAACGCACCCAAATATGGCAACGACATAGACGAAGTGGATAATCTGGTGGACGAGGTTTATCGGAAATTCTCGGAGTTTTGCTACAGCAGGACCAACGCGTATGGGGGAACGGTTATTCCCAACGCAATCTCAATCTCCGCTCATCAACCCGGCGGAGCGTGTACCGGAGCGACGCCGGACGGGCGCAAGGGCGGAGAAATTCTCGCAGACGCGTCCCTGTCTCCGAATCATGGAATGGATAAAAACGGGCCCTTTGCCGTGTTCAAAAGCGCGATGAAGATCAACATGGATTCATACCAGGGCGCTTTGCACAACATGAAATTCCATCCTTCTGCTTTGAAAACTGACGAGGACCTCAATAAGCTTGGAGCGGTTATCAAAACCTATCTTACAAACGGCGGCAAGCACATCCAGTTCAATGTCGTCAACAAGGCGGATATGCTGGAGGCCAAGGCGCAACCGGATGAACATCGGGATCTTGTCGTTCGTGTTGCCGGATACAGTGCGTATTTCACGCGGCTTACACCTCATATACAGGACGAAGTAATCGACAGGACATCATTCGAAAACGTTTAAATCCATTCCTGAAAATGAATCGCAATCACGTTAGACTGCCTGATAATTATTTTCTAGATGTAAAAAGTTTTGAAAATGGCACGATGGCTGGGTATTATTAAAAAAGAAGACCGGAAAACCTTTTCGCAAGGTTCTCGGTCTTCTTTTTTGTTCGGCGTTATTGTGCAACGCGACTACATAGCCTATTAAACATGAGGATTAGCGTGAAAAACCTTTCACGCACGGAAGAAATCGATTTTTCCTGACGATTTGTGCTGCCGCTTCGCGGCAGAATGGAGATTAGTATAAAAAAGGTTTTTTTGATATTATCCGGAGGTCTCGTCTTGTTCTCTCTGCTTGAGATCTTTAAAGCTGAGCTCCGGGCTTTTGATGCTGACTCTGACATCCGATGAAACGGATTTTGTCAAAAAAGCATTGCTGCCGATTACCGTTCCCCGTCCGATAATGGTTTCGCCGCCCAGAATCGAGGTCGAGGAATATACGGTAACCTCATCCTCCAGCGTAGGATGCCGTTTTTTTCCGTATAGACTCTGGCCTCCGCGCGTCGAAATGGCGCCAAGTGTCACGCCCTGATAAATTTTTACGAAATTCCCGATCTCGGTGGTCTCGCCGATAACAACGCCGGTTCCGTGATCGATAAAAAAGTGGTGACCGATTCGTGCGCCCGGATGGATATCGATTCCGGTTACACTGTGCGCATACTCTGTCATGATCCGCGGGATCAGCGGTACGCCGAGCAGATGAAGCTCATGCGCTATTCTATAGGTGCCGATGGCGAAAATACCCGGATAGGCGAAGATGATCTCATGCTTATTGCGGGCAGCGGGATCTCCGTCCAGCGTCGCATCTACATCGGTCAGCAAAATTTCGCGCAATTCAGGTATTTTTTTAAGAAAATCGACGGTGATTTTTTCCGATAAGGCTTCGGCATCATCTGAACAGATCGTAGCTGTTTCGTGAAGCAATGCTCTGCAAATCTGTTTTTGTAATTTTCCCCTTACCTCGATCAGCAGGCTGCCGACATAATAGCGCAAATACATATAATCGGTATCTTCTTTGTCAAAATAACCGGGGAAGATCAGCTTTCTGAGAAGTTCGGTTATTTCGATGACAATGCCTTTGTTCGGTAAAAAACTGGGCTGCTCGATATAGCTGTCTGTAATCGATGAGATCAGGGCTTCCAGATAATCGTTTTTGTCTAGATTTTGCATTGCGATTCCTCCGTTTCCAAATAACAGCCTATTTCCAAAGCAGCAGCGGGATGCCATAGCCGGCTACACTGTTTTCGAAATCTCCGCACAAACAAGGCGCTGACCTATGTACTGTTTTCAAATCAGGCCAAGCTGTTGTGCCAGCATCGGCAAGCCTGCCTCGAAATTGACGCCGAACCGGCGATCCGTGCCTGCCTTTTTTGTTCTCTCTATGCATCCTACCGTAAAATCGACGGCGATTTCGGCTGCTTTTACGAGCGAACAACCGTTTACCATACATGCGACCAGCGCACTTGCGAAGACATCGCCCGTCCCGTGGTACAGACCGTCTATACGACGGCCGTCGATATAGTTTATTTCGCCGGTCAATGCGTCATAGCAGGCAGCGCCGAGATTCTTCTCATCCAGATAAACGCCGGTAAGTACGACCTGCTTTGGACCGAGTCCGGCAAGTTTATTGAGAATGCGTTCGACAACTTGGCGGGAATATGGGCCTTCGCAGTACTTTTCGCCAGTCAAAAACGCGGCTTCCGTGATATTCGGGACAATTACGTCCGCCCTTGCGCAAAGCTTTTTCATTCCTTCGGGAAAATTCTCGGGGAATGTTGAATACAGCTTTCCGTTATCCGCCATGACCGGGTCGACGACGATCAGAGTATCCGGATTTTTTAATTGCTCAAATGTCTTAAGAACGATGTCAAGCTGTTTAAACGAACCAAGAAATCCGGTATAAATGGCATCAAAAGAAAGGTTCAGTGACTGCCAGTGGCTCACGATCGGAAGGATGTCTTCGGTGAGGTCGCGGTAGGTGTAGCCTGTAAGACCTCCCGTATGCGTGGATAAAACCGCGGTTGGAATCACACTGACTTCAATGCCCGCGGTCGATATGATCGGCAGTGCTACCGTTAAAGAGCATTTACCGAAGCAGGATATATCGTGGATCGCAGCAACGCGTTTTTGGTTTGTCAATGGCTTCATTTTCTCCGAATGCATTATTCTTCATCGGCTTTCAATACGGTTTCAAGTTCGATTCCCTGTTTTTTGTAATAATCCTCAATCGCAGATTTAATGCCCTCTTCAGCCAGCACAGAACAATGCATTTTCGCCGGGGGAAGACCGTCGAGCGCTTCGGCGACGGCTTTATTTGACAGACGAAGCGCTTCTTTAACCGTTTTGCCTTTAATCAGTTCGGTTGCCATCGATGAGGTTGCAATAGCGGCGCCGCAGCCGAACGTTTTAAAGCTGGTATCCACAACGATGCCGTCCTCTATTTTTACAAAAATTTTCATGATATCGCCGCAAACAGAATTTCCGACCTGTCCGATACCGTTGGCATCTTTGAGCTCGCCCACATTGCGCGGGTTGTTGAAATGGTCCATTACTTTTTCGGAATACATGACGTTTCCTCCCTTTATACGATTATCTTCTCATACGATTGATCGAAAATTGCAGCTTTTATATGGAAACCATGCGCTCCAGGCTGGCGGCGGCAGCCTGGATTTCCTCGTCATCGAGGACGATCTCATAGACCATATTCTCCAGACTATAGATGACATCCGATATCCGTGTCTTTTTCATATTCGGGCACAAAAATGAATTGGTCATCGGGTAAAATGTCTTATTCGGAAGCTCTTGCGTCAGCTTGTCGGCAATGGTGATCTCGGTGCCGATAATAAATTCTTTGGCATCGGACTGTTCGGCAGCTTTCAGGATCCCGGCGGTGCTGCCGATATAATCGGCATACCTCAGTACCTCAGGCCTGCATTCCGGATGTGCGAGCACCAGTGCGTCGGGATGTTGTTTTTTCGCTGCGATAACATCCTTTTCGGATACTCTGTTATGTGTCGGGCAGCAGCCCTCAAAAAGGATAAACTCCTTATCCGGAACCAATGAAGCGATGTAAGAGCCCAGGTTTTTATCGGGAATGAAGATAATTTGTTTGTTGGGAAGACTGCGTACGATCCTTTCGGCCGATGATGAGGTGCAGCAGATATCGCTGACGGCTTTTACGGCGGCCGCAGAGTTAACATAACACACAACGGCAGCCTCGGGATACCGCTCTTTGAGCTTTATGACATCCTCCGGTTCAATCATATCGGCCATCGGGCATCCGGCGTCCGGCGCCGGCAGAAGCACCGTTTTTGTGGGATTAAGAATCTTTGCGCTCTCCGCCATAAACCGGACTCCGCAAAGCACGATCACCTGCTCTTTGGCTTCCCTTGCTTTTTTTGCAAGTGCAAAGGAGTCTCCGACGAAGTCTGAAATCTCCTGGATGTCCAGCGTCTGGTAAAAATGCGCCAAGATCAAGGCATTCTTTTCGTTTTTTAATTCAGATATCTTCTGTTGATAGTCATTCATTTTATTTTACCTCTGCGTTCTTCTCCTCCCAAAGGGGCGACATGTCGCGAAGCCTTTGAATGATACGGGGCATTTTTTCCAGGATCGTATCGATATCTTCTTGCGTATTGTCTTCATTTATGGTCAGCCTCAGGGACCCATGTGCGATTTCATGAGGCAGTCCGATGGCCAGTAAAACATGGGAGGGATCCAAAGATCCGGAGGAACAGGCGGAACCGGAAGACGCGCATATGCCGTTCTGGTCAAGAAGCAGAACCATAGATTCCCCCTCAATGCATTCAAAGACAAAAGAAGCCGTACCGGGCAGCCTGTTTACGGGATCGCCGGTCAATCTGGAATGCGGTATTTTTGTCAGCCCTTTTATCAAAGCGTCCCGCATGACCGAGACTTTCGTCATGTTGGCGTCTATATGCGTGACGGCATCTTCCAGGGCAGCGGCAAGACCGACAATGCCGGGAACATTTTCGGTTCCCGAACGCAGTCCGCGTTCCTGAGCGCCGCCGTGCATGCCCGATGGCAGTCTCAGACCCTTTTTCACATAAAGCGCACCAACTCCCTTCGGTCCTTTGAACTTGTGACCGGACAAAGAAAGAAGGTCTATATTCATCTGCGCTACATTGATCGGAATGTGCCCGACAGCTTGTACGGCGTCGCTATGAAACAAAACGCCGGCTTCATGTGCGATTTCACCGATTTCCTTTACGGGGAGAATCGTACCTATTTCATTGTTTGCGGTCATAACGGTAATCAGAATGGTGTCGGGACGAATCGCCGAGCGCAATTCCTCGAGCGATATGTTCCCGGCCCGGTCGACGCCGAGAAATGTTACCTCATATCCTCGCTTTTGAAGACTTTGGAGTGTATGAAGTACCGCATGATGCTCTATTGCCGTCGATATGATGTGTTTGCCCTTTTCTTTCTTCAAAGCGGCGGTGGATTTAATTGCCCAGTTATCGGATTCGGTCCCGCCTGCCGTAAAGTAAATCTCCTCCGGTTTTGCGCCGATAGCGGCGGCAACCTTGAACCGCGCGCTTTCAACGGCTTTTTTCGCCGTTCGACCCGGAGCATATACCGTGGAAGGATTGCCGAAATCATCGGTCAGAAAAGGCATCATAGCATCAAGAGCGCAGCGAGATAAACGGGTTGTCGCAGCATTATCTGCATATATAATTCCAGACATTTAAACTCCGTGTGCCGCAATCGGGGGTACTCGGTGAAATAGAGTTGCCCGAAGCGGCAGCCGCTGTATCGGCGAGCGGCACGCCGAAATCTTGTTTTTGATGCCGATATCCAATGAAACAATGTAAAACCTAATGAATGCCGGTGCTTATGGCATTTTCAAAGAGTCGCTTAGCCGCTCAATGGAGATCGGTGAATCATAGGCAAAACACGGGCCTATGTAAAACGGCGAACATAGCACCAATGTTCCGACGCATAAACTTAATTCCTATAAATCCGGTATGATTAAATCCATATTAGCACAAGAGAATCGATATGGCAATATAAATATTATGATAAGCACGATATTATTGTACCCCCGCCGACCACCATATCATCTGAATAGAAAACGGCTGCCTGCCCCGGTGTAATCGCCCGTTGCTTATCATCAAAGACAACCAGACAATTGCCGTCAGAATCCACACGGATTGTCGCCGGAGCTTCTTTTTGGCTATAGCGCGTTTTTACGGTTGCCCTGATTGAGCCTACGGGACTGTCGAAAGGAATCCAATTAACATTCTCAACCAGCATTTTGTCCGAAAAGAGTTCCTCCTCGCTTCCCAATGTAACGGCACCCGAGTTCTTGTCCTTTTTGATTACATACATCGGACTGTCAAAACTCAGGTTGATCCCTCTGCGTTGCCCGATTGTATAGTAGATTAGCCCCCTGTGCCTACCCAATACCTTTCCGCTGCTGTCAATAAAATCGCCTGGTGGAGAGGGGATTTTATTGACTTGCCGGAGAAAACCGGCGTAATCTCCGTCCGGAACAAAACAGATGTCCTGGCTGTCTCTTTTATGCGCGTTTAATAACCCCTGACTTTCGGCGATTGCGCGAACCTCGGATTTTGTCAGGTCGCCGAGGGGGAATAACGTATGCTTAAGCTGATCCTGAGTCAGCGAGTAAAGGAAATAAGTTTGATCCTTGAGGGGATCTTTTGCTTTTCTCAAATGGTATCGCCCGGTTTTTTCGTGCATATCGATCCTTGCGTAATGACCGGTTGCAATATAATCCATGTTCAGCTGACGTGCTCTTTTCAAAAGCTTGCCGAATTTGATATATCTGTTACAATCTATACATGGATTTGGTGTCTTTCCGTCGAGATAAGTTAAAGCAAACCGATCTATGACATCAATTTTGAACTCATGTTCAAAATTGAACACATAATGGTCAAAGCCAAGTTTATAAGCCACATTTCGCGCGTCTTCGATATCGGTTAGCGAACAGCAGGGACGATTGTCTTCATGAATGCCGACATCCGGATTTTTATAAAGCTTCATTGTGGCTCCGCAGACATAAAAACCCTTATCCTTAATCAGAAACGCTGCCGCGGAACTGTCCACACCGCCGCTCATGGCAACCATAACCTTTTTTGACATGTAGAACCCCATTTCGTCTTATGCGGAGATACTTATTCATTCTGCCATGGACAAACTGAATTATACCGCAGAAAAGCTGCCGGTCGTTTCCGTTCATTTAAGATCGGCAATATGCTTGCGTTTTACGCCGGCAGTCCGGATAACAAGCGGATTCATTTTCTTTTAATTTTTAATGCTACCATAAAAATGGTATGGATTCAATATGTTTTACGTAT
>JAAYJC010000216.1 GCA_012523085.1 Clostridiales bacterium | reverse complement strand
GTGAAATGATGGACCGAGACATATTGTTGATTGCTTTTTACAATCAAAAAGCATTGGGTGTGAAATATATCGCCGAAGCGTTGAAGCGTACCGGATATTCACCGCACATTCTTATGTTTAAAGCCTATAACAGCACTAACCCCCGCGCGGTCAGCGATACGGAGTTGAAGCTGCTGTCACAGTTGATTGACCGGATAAAACCGGGTTTTATCGGTCTGAGCGTCATGTCCTCTTTATATCTGGAATCCATTATCAAGGTCCACAAGCATATCAAAAACGTGTGTGACTGTCCGGTGATCTGGGGCGGTGTGTTCGGCACGCTGTTTCCCGAGCGCTGTCTTGCTTATGCCGATTTTGTCATTCGCGGAGAGGGGGAAGAAGCGTTTGCCGAGCTTTTAAACACACTGGAAACGGGAGGCGATTTCACCGACATTTTAAACCTTGCCTATAAAAACAGCGAAGGTATCGCCGTTGTCAATCCCGTGCGGCCGCTGGTGCAGGATCTGGACTGCCTGGGCTTCCCGGAAATCGGCGGCGACAACCGGTATGTCATAAGCGGAAATAAGCTGAAAAGCGGAGATCCGCTTTTGCAGTCGCTGACATATGAGACAACGGCTTCAAGGGGCTGCCCGTTTATCTGCTCCTATTGCAGCTCCGCTGCCTTAAAGCGCATATATAAGGGGAAAGGACAGTTCGTCCGGTTCAGAAGCGTGGATAGTATTATCAGGGAATTGAGCATCGCAAAGCAAAAGATCCGCCACCTTAAGTTAATCCATTTCTGGGATGAAATTTTCTCGAATGAAGAGGGATGGATTGAATCATTTGCGGACAGATACAAAAAAGAGGTGCATATTCCCTTTTCCATCTGGGGGCATCCTTTAAAAATCAACGAACACATGATATCCTGCCTTGTGGACGCAGGCTTGTATCATGTCGTAGTCGGAATCCAAAGCGGTTCGGTGCAGGTCCGCAGGGAAATATTCCGCAGAACAGAAAGCCAAGATCGAATCATTGAATCAAGCCGGATTTTGTCTGACTGCAAGGTCCCGATTGTGAGTTACGATTTCATGCTGCAGCATCCGTTTGAAACCCTGCAGGATTTAAAAGATACGTTTTCTATATGCCTGGACCTTAAGCCTCCATTTGAGCTTAATTTGCACGGCCTGAATTTCCTGCCGGGCACGGATATTGTACAAATGGCCGTATCAAAAGGCCTTTTTTCCGAAACTGAAATGGAAAATACCATGTATGGCGCCATGCAAAACCAATATGACTTGTACTGGGGTTCCGGGCATAAGACCGGCGGCGCCGGCAATGTATGGATGTCATTGATTTACCTGACGCAGTTTAAGCGCCTTCGTCCGTTTCTTTGCCGCCTTGCTGACCGATATGAAAAATCAGAAGGCCATCGGGCCAGCATGATCTTTGCACTGAAAAAAATATGTGCAAAGATCATGCAAATTGACAGGAATATCAAAAAAGCCAAACTGCTTTTTGCAAAATAAAAGTGATCTTGCGAAGGCCGCCTAAGAACGTCTCGGCCGATTTGCGTTGTGCTTTCCGGTTGATAAGCTTCCTAAACGCCCCGTGATATTCATTCCGTGCCGCTTCCGGTAAGCGCTCACGCAAGAAACGGCGTTCGCTTTTCTGTTTCATCGGCGATTCGCAATACCGAAAGATGGCCGGACTTCAGCATAAACTGTCTCATTTATGGTTTGGGTGCCTGTTTATGGGTTGAATAACGATTACCCGTTCCGGTTATGCAAGTCCGACAAAAATGATTCTCAGAAAAGCTTTCAATATATTGACATACTCTAAATACATGGTACAATATGTTGTACCTCTGAGATATATTGATCGTATAGATAAAGGAGTTAAGCCATGCAGATATCAGACAGTGCGCGTGCAATTCTGGAGCGCCGCTATCTTTCGCGGGATGAAGAGGGAAAACTAACGGAAACAGCCGAGGGGATGTTAAGAAGAGTAGCCGATGCGATAGCGGAAGCCGATTTAATTTATAACGAGAATTCGGATAAATTCAAAACAGCTGATCGGTTTTATGACATGATGGCGTCTTTGGATTTTCTTCCGAATTCACCAACCTTAATGAACGCAGGGCGTCCTCTGGGACAGCTTTCGGCATGCTTTGTTCTGCCAATTCCCGATTCCATGGAGGGCATTTTTGACGCGGTCAAAAACGCTGCGCTGATCCACAAAAGCGGAGGCGGAACAGGTTTTTCCTTTTCCCGCTTGCGTGAACAGGGTGCAACCGTAAACACGACAGGCGGTGTCGCAAGCGGGCCGATCTCATTTATGAAGGTGTTTAATGCCGCCACCGATGCCGTCAAGCAGGGCGGTACCCGCCGGGGCGCCAATATGGGCATACTCAGGGTCGATCACCCCGATATCCTGTCGTTTATCACCTGCAAAAACAACCTGAATGAAATCACCAATTTTAATATTTCTGTCGGAATCACAGAAGCTTTTATGAAAGCAGTGGAAAACGGAGAGGAATATGACTTGATTCAGCCTGCGACCGGCAAAGCAATAGGCAGGCTTAACGCAAGGGATGTTTTTGACACCATCGTTCATTCGGCCTGGCAGACCGGAGAGCCCGGTATCATCTTCCTTGACCGCCTCAACCGCGATAATCCGGTTCCGCTCCAGGGCGAAATCGAATCGACCAACCCTTGCGGTGAGCAGCCTCTGCTGCCGTATGAATCCTGTAACCTGGGTTCAATCAATCTGGTAAACCATGTTAAATACGAAAATAATCGCTATATCATTGATTACGACAAGTTGAAGGCTACGATTGAAACGGCCGTACACTTTTTGGATAATGTGATCGATATCAACAAATATCCCCTGCCCGATATTGAACGCGTCACAAAGCTGACACGGAAAATTGGGCTCGGTGTCATGGGCTTTGCGGACATGCTGCTTTTGCTGGGTATACCTTACAACAGCCCCGAAGGCGTTGCGCTCGGTGAGAAGCTCATGAAAACGGTCAATGCGCATGCGCACAAGGCCAGCGAGAAAATGGCTGAAAGCAGAGGTGCGTTCCCGCTGTTTGACGAAAGCGCTTACAAAAAAGGTAAATTGATACGCAATGCGACCGTCACAACAATCGCACCTACCGGAACCTTGTCTATCCTCGCGGGTGTTTCTTCCGGCGTCGAACCGGTATTTGCTTATGCTTATATTCGTAATGTGATGGACAATACGCATCTGATTGAAGTAAACCAGGTGTTAAAGAAGAAACTTAATGATGAGGGCCTATACTCTGACAAAATCATGGAACAGGTTGCGCAACAGGGCACGCTGGCCCATATCAGTGAGCTTCCCGAGTCTATAAGGCAGGTCTATGTCTGTGCACATGATGTTGCGCCCATATGGCATGTCAGGATGCAGGCCGCTTTCCAGAAACATACGGACAATGCTGTTTCCAAAACGGTCAATTTCCCCTCCTCGTCTACTAAAGAGGATGTAGCAGAGGTTTATCGCCTTGCCTATAAGCTGGGCTGCAAGGGCACGACCATATACAGAGACGGTTCCCGGGATGAGCAGGTTTTAAACATCGGAAAGGTTAACGACAAGAAGAATACCGGTAAAAATGAAACGCCAAAGGATCAGGCACACATCATCCCGCGCCCCCGCCCCGCTATTACCAGAGGTTTTACTGAGAAAGTGAAAATCGGATGCGGCAACCTGTACATAACCGCCAACTATGACGAAAAGGGAATTTGCGAGGTGTTCACGAATACCGGACGGGCCGGCGGATGCCCGTCACAATCCGAGGCTACGGCCAGACTTGTTTCGATCGCATTGAGAAGCGGTATCAGCAGTGAGGTTTTGATCGAACAGCTCAGAGGGATTCGCTGCAGCTCAACCATTCGTCAGAAGGGTTTGGGTGTAACCTCCTGCCCCGATGCTATCGCCAGAACAATAGAAAAGGTCATGAAAGAAACAAAGTCAGAGATTTTCTACTTTAACTGCAGCAGCCAGCCTGCCGCGGATTTGGTTTCCGACACGAAATTCGCAAAATATTGTCCCGAGTGCGGCTGTGAGATGGAGCATGAAGGCGGCTGCGTAACCTGCCGAAACTGCGCCTATTCAAAATGCAATTAGAATTTACCCCAATGGGGCCGACCTCACGGTCGGCCCTTTATTGTTTGGCAATGGAAGCCGCGGGTTTTCTGCCATCGGGCTTTTTACCCTTGCTCTGCCATCTCCCTGAGCTGCCTGCTTGAATACCGGTACTGCCTATCGCAAAACTGACAGGTGATTT
>JAAYJC010000215.1 GCA_012523085.1 Clostridiales bacterium | reverse complement strand
GATCGGCATAAAACATATCGCCGCGTCTGATTTTCCTGTTCATAAAGGCCCCCCTTTCCTATGTAAAAGCGAAAGGCGGCAGGCTGAAAAGCCTGCCGCCCAATCGCAGCATGAAAAACTGTTACTTACTATCGTATCAGGAATTGCCGGTAAAATCGTCCTCGAACATACTGCCTTTGACGGTGATTGTGGCAGTCTTGGTAGAGGTCAGATAGACGCTGTTGCCGGTCAGGGCCGTGGCCTGGGGATCAAGGGCCTTCACGGTAAAAGTGATGGTATAGGTGCCATCCTTGGTTTCCACAGGGATATAAATTTTTCTGGCCCCGGTCACGCTAGAATTGTTTACCGGGAATTTCCATGTGCCGCCGACATTTTCCAGAGCGATAGTCTTGGCCCCGGTGAAGTTATAGCTGGCTGTTACCGTAGTTCCACTGACATGGGATGCTGTGACGGGCAGGCTTGCGGTTATCCCATACCCGGATTTGGTTACGCCCGATTTGAGCGTCCCAGCGCCGCCGTCTCCAACCGTGACATTGCCCGCGCTGAGAGATGCGGCAGACGCAAAGGTTGCGCTGATGGTATGGCCCGAAGTTACATTGCTGAACGTTAAAGTGGATGGCGCGCCAATCGACGAGCCATCCACTTTAACGTCTGCGATTTTATAGCCGGTATTTGCCGTAATCGTATAGGTCTTGCTGCCGCCGGAAGCTACCGAGGTCGAACCGCTGGGGCTGATACTGCCGCCCGTCCCGGAGCTGGCCGTGATCGAGTAATAGGTGATGGGAGGCGTATAGGAGCCACCGCTGCCGCCACCGCCACCGCCGCCGCCAGAGCTGCCGCCCCAGGGGTGATACTCAGAGCCGTCTTGCCCGCCCGAATATTGCGCGGTGGCACGAACCGCTTCCGCTGCCGCGTGAGCTGCTTCCATCCCCGCTTTGTCGCCTGCGGCATTGGCCGCTTCCCATGCCTTTGTAGCGGTATCAATTTTACTTTGCTGGCTTGGTGACAAATACGTCTGGTCATGTGTGGACACTACCGCGAGCGCCGGTATGCAAAAAGCAGCCGTCATTATAACGGCTGCTAAAAAGACAGATATGCAATTTTTTAACTTCTTCATCTTCACTTTTTCCTTTCATTCATGTTAAAGCGGTCATTTCGTTCCAATAGACTGTTTCGGTAAAGGTGTTGACATAAATTTCTACGTCAACATTGCGGGTTTCACCTGCCTTGGGGTCAGCAATAAAGTCGTAGTTGCTTTTGAGCCAAGTAATATCTGCGTTTTCGGGGATCGTGACCGTCAGCACACCGCGTACATAAGTGCCTGCGCGGCTGCTATGACGAGACCAAAAAATGCACGACAGATCGGTTCTTAATGAAATGATTGCTTTACCTTGAGCATTCAGCTCGTCCTCCACTCCATGAGCTTCAGAAAGCACCAGCTTGGCAAAGTCAATATCCGGCTGAGAACCAAAGGTATAGGTATCTCCCGAGGTCTTGCCGGTATAGGTGATCGGCGCTTTCCATGTGTAGGTAAGCGTGTCTATCCCATTCGGGTTGCGTAGTTTCCATTCGTTTGCGTTCTCGAATCCATAGGTTCCCGTAAAGTATGAAAATTCGGGATATAGGGTTAGCAGAAACTCGTCTGTGTAAAGAGGGGTTTCGCCAGTAGCCTCGTCATACTCGCCAGACGACATATCATAGTAACCGTGCAGGCGGGTAATCTCCTCCGGGATCAGGACATCCCGGTAAATCTGAACAGTAGTAAACAGATCGGAGTAGCTTACCCACGCACCGAGGGCTTCGGCCACAAAACGGATGGGTACATAGGTGCGCTCGTCCCGGATAATGGCGGCAGTGTCCATTTTAACGGCATCGGTGCCGTCGCCCCGTTCAATGGAAAGCGTATCGCTGCCAATGGGCACAGAAATGATGGTGCCGTTTTGCTCAATCACGGCGGTCTGCGTTTCCTGATTCCAGCTTACAGCCGCGCCCATCGTTTCAGCTACAAAGCGCACGGGTATGAGTGTTCGATTGTTTT
>JAAYJC010000214.1 GCA_012523085.1 Clostridiales bacterium | reverse complement strand
GGCTGGATAGCCTTTTTTTAAGTCAGCAGCTATGTTTTGGAACCTGGCTGCTAATTTTTTCGAAAATATACCCTGTTTTTGGCAAATCAAATTATAGCATGGCTGCAAATATAGCATTTTGACACAGCCTGCCGTCCCCGTGGTTTTGTGGTTTCACTGTCTCTCGCATTTATGCGTTTGTATAAAAACAAAAATTACCGTCAATGATAGGGTTATACATATGATTGGCGGTGTTATCATGAAGAGCCGGGTATGGCAGCTTGTTTTTGTACTTATTCTTTTTGTTTCGGTGCTCTATTGCGCGTCCGTTGAAGCGGAGCAAAAGGCGCTTGCGGAAAAGCTGATACGGCTGCATGTGATTGCTGCTTCCGATTCTCCGAAGGCACAGGAACTGAAACTAAAAATCAGAGATGAAGTGCTTTCAGAGCTTACGCCGATTCTGGACGGATGCGGTTCAAGAGAGCAGGCCGAGATGCTGCTAAACAGGCATCTGAACGACATTAAACTAGTCGCGGAGAACTGCGCGCAAATAAGTGGAGAGGACGCGGCGGTAAAGGTCAGCCTTACGCGCGAGATGTTTGACGAAAGACAATATGACACGTTTTCGCTTCCCGCAGGGTCATATACATCCCTGAGAATCGTTATTGATGAAGGGACCGGAAAAAACTGGTGGTGCGTCATCTTTCCCCCGCTGTGTTATGAGGCGGCAAGCAAGCCTTTTGACCATTCGGAAGGGGCCTTCGCGGGACTGACCGGCGAGGAAATCAAGCTGATCACAAAAAAAGATGAAGGGTATGTGATCAAGTTTAAAATACTGGATATCTTCGCGCGTTTGAAGAAAATATTCGGAATCGGCTGACATGGCCTCCGGCACTTTGTGCCCACGGCCTTTTAAATATTTAAAGACAGGGGGACAGATGAATCGTCCCCCTGTCTTTATTTGAGTGGCAACATGCCGATTCAGGCGGTTTTTCTTTCCGAATTCGTATTGCCCGGATGCCTTGCCTTGTGCTATCCTACGGTTATACTGTTATCAATCTGTTAAGAAAACATCAAAGCGCGTGCGGCCGGCGGTTACAATGCACAAGCATGAAGCCGACACCACAGCCTTAAAAGGCTGGGCCTTAAAAGGCTGGGCCTTAAAAGGCTGAGCCGTTAGGCGAATTCGCTCAAACAGATTGTAAGAAAGAGAGAGATTGAGATGCGATTTGTGTTGGAACCTGAGCGAAAAACAACAGTTGCCGCTTCCTGCGACGTTCTGGTAGCGGGCGGCGGAATTGCCGGGATCGCGGCCGCAATGGCCGCGGCAAGAAACGGCGCCAAAGTGATTTTGGTTGAACGGGAATACACGCTTGGCGGTATGGCAACTTTGGGACTCGTCACGATTTATCTGCCTTTATGCGACGGGGAGGGAAAGCAGCTTATTTATGGGATCGGGGAGGAGCTGCTGAAGTTATCGATTACCCACGGCGCCGAGGCGATGTACCCGAAAGCCTGGCTGGAATCAGGCACGCCGGAGGAGCGCAGGCAGTTCCGGTACCTCGCGCAGTTCAATCCGCATCTGTTCACGCTTGAAGCGGAAAAATGTCTTCTGGAGCTCGGCGTAACGCTTTTATACGGTACGCTGGTTTGCGCTGTGTCTATGCAGGATAAAACCATATCCGAGGTGATTGTGGAAAACAAATCCGGGCGCTCGGCGATTGAGGTCGGGTCAGTTGTCGACTGCACGGGGGATGCCGATGTTTTTCATCTGGCGGGCGCCAAAACCGTGCTGCATAAAAACGGAAACGGACTTGCCAGCTGGTATTACTATTTTACCGGAGGAAAGGTACAGCTTAAAATGTTCGGGCTGGCCGATGTGGTGACGGAAAAACAACCGGAAACAGCTAAAGAAAGCGTCAGGGACGATACCCAATACAATAATGAGGTTGTCGTCAGCCTGGATAGAAATTTTCGTTTCAGCGGCGTTGACGGCACTGAGCTCAGCCGGGCGGTAACAGCTGCCCATCAGATCATGTACAAAGACATTCTGGAAGCAAAAGCGGCGGATGAAAGCTATGTTCCGGTCACAATATCCACCATACCGCTCGTACGTATGTCGCGGCGCATCGCGGGGGAAAAGACGCCCGATGTGACAAGCGATCGCAAATATGTTGAAGACAGTATCGGTATGACCGGCGACTGGCGCAAGCGCGGACCCGCCTTTGAGCTGCCCTACGGTGCGCTCTGGGGTAAGGATGTGAAAAATTTGATTGCGGCCGGCAGGAACATATCCGTAACCGACGAGATGTGGGACATCACGCGCGTAATCCCGCCTTGCGCAGTCACCGGGGAGGCCGCCGGTACCGCTGCAGCGATGTGCGCCGACTTTGCCCTGCTGGATGTGAAAAAGCTGCAGGACAAACTGAGCGCACAGGGTGTGAAGCTTCATCTTTAATCATAACCGCTGTAATCGGCAGGCAACGCGTGTGAAAAGCCGGTTCGCGTTTAGGTCACCGATCTTTTCTTGGTTTTTGTGCCGCCGCTTCGCGGCAGAATGGAGGGTAATATAAAGTGAAAAATGTTTTGCTGCTCGGCGATTCCATTCGCTTATCCTACCAGCCCAAAGTAAAAGAGCTGCTCAAAGATAAAGCAAATGTATTCGGGCCTGAAGAGAACGGGCGATGGTCCGGATATACGCTCAATTCCCTGAGGTTCTGGCTGCCGTTCTTTCCGAATCCCGATATTGTGCATGTAAACAACGGCATATGGGATACGGGGGATGATTACGCTCTCGGCCGGCCTTTTACGCTGCCCGATGACTATGTTTCTACTCTTGAGCGCATTGCTATCGTCCTTCGAAAGCTCTGCGGCGAGACGGTCAGGGTGATATTTGCGACGACGACACCGACGACAGAAAAAAACAAAAGAGCAACAGACGAGTACAACGCGCTTCTCAGGCAGGCTGCCGAGAGGCAGAATGTCGAGGTAAACGATTTGCACAAAGCCATTGCGGCAGATATTACGGGCAACATCGGACCGGATCATATTCACCTGTCTGAGAAAGGCGTTGAGCTTGCCGCTTTTCTGGTCGCAGGCTGTATCGGGAAATATCTGTAGTCATACTGTCCTTGGGCTAAATCAAAAAACAGGTTAAAAGCCTTGCGGCCGCAAGGCTTTTTAAATGCGACAATCTTTATATTGAGTGGCGACTATTTTTATATATTGATCGGATAACTTTTACGGGGAATTCACTGAAATGAAACATTATGTTATAGTAAGTTTAACATCTGTTCACAACCGGACCGGGCAGAATTTATTCAAGGAGGAACCGTATGAAAACCGTATCGAGGAAGAAAGGATCAACAAAGCTAGTATTCCTTCTGACGTTGTTTGCGGCTTTGTTCGCGGTGCTGACAATCAGCGCCTTTGCCGCAGAGGACACCAAGCATCTGGCGTTCACCTCCGACACCCACTATGACACGGCTTATGAGCAGAACAACTTCGAGGTCTGGATGGACCAATTGCAGGAAAAAGTGGACAGCATCGAGTACATGGGTTTCTGCGGTGACGTCGGCAGCGCGTATGCATCAACACCCGCCGATTATTGGGTGTACGTAAAGGCTTTTATGGACGATGCCGAGAGCTATGTCACCTCCGGTTTTATCGAAAACGCGAATGTCTACGTTTTCGGAAACCATGAATGGTACACCTCCGCGGGCGGAGATTATACCAACAATAAGGACAACGAGGCGGCTAAATTGCTCTCCGGACCAATCGGAGAAATTGAAAAAAACGATGATTATATCCTGTATGCCTTCAGCGCCACCGGCGAGTCCGCAGAGTATTCAGACGCGAATATTGCGATTTTGAAGGATTACCTCGATGCGGCGCCGAAGGAAATTCCGGTCTTTATCCTTACGCACTTCCCACTTCATTATTATGGCGGAAGAACCACGAATAACTCTCCCGCCGTAATCGATCTTTTAAACAATTACCCCAATGTCGTTTACCTCTGGGGCCACAATCATACCGTGAAAGATATCTATTATGACAAGATATTTACGGCAGGCGATGTGCTGACGGTCCCGGACGGTTCAGAAAAGAGGATTAACTTTACGTATTGCGCGGCAGGATGCATGAGCGACAGCGAATACGGCTCCGGAAGCGCGGAAGTCAAGGGCAAGGGCATGCTGGTTACGCTTGAAGACAGCAATGTCACGCTTGCTTATTACAGCCTCAGCGGCGAGGAGCTTCGCAGCACGACTACGGTGGATATGAGCAAGGTAGGTATCGTGAATACGGAAGGTCCGTTCACTGTCAAGTTTAGGGACGGTCTCACCGGTGAGTTTATCGATATCCAGACAGTAGAAAAAGGCGGCGACGCCACTGAACCGGCTGCCCCGGAACACGAAGGATACACATTCCTTGGCTGGAACAGAGAGTTTACCGCCATTAGCGAGGATACCACCATTACCGCAAACTATGAAGAAATTCCGGATATAACTGAAATCATTGCCGAACAGACCGCTTTGGATACCCAGTATGTGTATTTAAGCCTCACCCTTGAAAACGGGCCGGCTGTCGGAAAATCCGGTGTGCCGATTGTCCTGTATCCGGTGCCCTGGACCGAGGGCATGACGGTTGTGGACGCGGTGACTGAGCTGCATAAACTGGAGTACCCGGGCGGGGCAGACGGCGTTGCCGCCGATAACCCGTACGGATTTTACGCATTTGACAAAATCTGGGGCTGCTCGCCGGTTTATGACACATTGGCTTTTACCAGTGAAAACTATGTGGATGCCGGTATTGAGACCCAGGGCGGCGATGTGTACCATTTAATGGCGTATGACGAAAAATGGCTGACTACCAGCTGCGTCGCGCCGAACAAGACGGAAACCGTCGTCGGTAAATACATCACCATGCAGGCGATTACGCTGAACATGAATCACGACTATACCTATACCCCGATCGGTTTTGAGGCGGACATTTATTCCGGACTAAGCCTCAGCACGCTGACCGATACCGGATTTGATTCAAGTGAAAACGGCTACTTCACACTCGGCTTTGATCAGCCCGGCACGTACTATGTCGTAGCCAAGGACCCCACCGGTACATATGGCGATGCGACGGCTGTTGTCACGGTAACGGCCAATTCCGGACAGTATGTCTATGTTAACCTTTCTTTGGACGCGGTTATCCAAAACGACAAGGCGGGCAATTTTATCGTTCATTATCCGATGGTCCTTCAAGAGGGCGACACCATTAACGATATTCTAAACGAGCTGCATGCCTACGCCTATGGGAAAGGCAGCGCTTGGAACAGCTTTGAATCAAGTGGTTTCGTTTTTGTCGGCGCGGTATGGGGCCTGGTGAATGAAAGTAACTGCGGCGGGCTCTTCATAAACGATCAGGGTGCGCCGCCCAGCGGTACCACGGTATTGCAAGACGGCGACCAGCTCTTTGTCAACGGATATTCAGACTTCGTAAACTACGCATTTAACAGGGGCGCGATGTTCGACATGACCTACAAAGAAATCGCTGTAGGAGAGTCGATTACCCTTACCGCGATGCATAAGGGACTGAATCTGTCTTCCTTTGAATACGATGCCGCGGTTTTCGCGGAATCTGATGTCTACATCAATTTTGAGAAGACGAAATATGTTACGGACAAAGACGGTAAGGTTACCTTTAGCTTTGAAGAAGACGGCACATATATCGTAACGGTCAAGGGATTGGCGGATACCACCTGTCCCGCGGCGGTCATCAAGGTCGGAAACGGCGGACCCATGATAAAAGGCCCGCTGGAGCCCGAACCGGTTACATACAATGTCGTCCTCTCCCAGCAAAGCGTAAATATCAACGGTACCGCAAGCGCGTTTGAAGCGTACAACATCGACGGGTACAACTACTTCAAGCTCCGTGACGTCGCGATGGTACTCAACACCACCGGTTCCCAGTTCTCCGTTTCCTTTGACACAGGCAAGATGGAAGTTTACTGCCAGACCGGTGAGGGTTACACCGCCGTCGGCGGCGAGATGGTCGTCGGCGCGGACAATTCAGAGAGCGCGGTACAAAGTGCATGGAGCTTCCTTGTAAACGGCGAGAAGGTAGAGGTTGCCGCATTTAATATCGGCGGAAACAACTACTTCAAGATCCGTGACCTCGGCGACGCGCTTGGATTCTTCGTGGATTACGATCCGGTGCAAAATTCCGTTGTGGTTACCAGCGTCAATATACCCGATCATTCCGGAGACCCGATCGGCAATGCGTACTTT
>JAAYJC010000213.1 GCA_012523085.1 Clostridiales bacterium | reverse complement strand
GCATTTACCGGTTATGTCCGTGTCAAGTGTTACCGATTATGCTTTTCCTGGGTATTTACACCTGGGCACAAATGCCCTGTTGTGGGTCTTCTTGCATATCTATCTGTATAAACCCGGCTGCTCGAAAGGAAGCTAATACATGAAAAAAGTTGCTCTCGTAACGGGAGGTTCGCGCGGTATTGGTAAGGCGGTTTCCCGTGTTTTAGCCGAAGAGGGCTATTTTGTCGCAATTAACTATTTCCGTTCGGAAGAAGCTGCTGTTTTGCTCGCCGATGAACTGAACGGGTTGGCTGTCTATGCTGATGTGGCGGACGATAATGAAGTCGCCGAGATGTTTAAGATAATAAATGACAAGGTCGGAAGTGTGGAATTGCTTGTCAACAATGCAGGCATCGCCGATTATTCACTTTTTTGTGAGATTACGCCTGAACGATGGCGGCGCGTATTCTCCGTGAATGTTGATGGCATTTATCATTGCTGCAGGTTCGCATTACCGGATATGATTCGGAAGAAAACGGGAAATATTGTCAATATATCATCGATGTGGGGTCAGGTCGGTGCCTCTTGCGAGACCGTATACTCCGCCTCTAAAGCAGCTGTTATAGGCTTGACTAAAGCGCTCGCCAAAGAAGTGGGGCCTTCCGGTATTCGCGTCAATTGTATTGCTCCCGGTTGCATCATGACGGATATGCTGGATGGTTTTTCGAATACCGATTTAAATGACCTGACATCCAATACCCCATTGCTAAGGTTGGGAACTGCTAAGGATATCGCCGAAACAGCCCGTTTTTTATCCTCTGAGAAAAGCGGCTTTATCACGGGACAGATCCTCGGAGTTAACGGCGGCTTTGTAGTTTAAGTTCGAGCGGAATACCGATATGCAAAATTAAGCCGAGACCCTTACTAACCTACGCGCGGAACCCGGTTTTTTTCCTCAGTCTCTTCTGTCTCACCGGTTAGATCCAGAAATTCATCGAGTGAGCGAGCGATACTGTGTTTTATCGGTTTCCATTCCACCTTAAGGAAAAGAGCGGCGACCGCAATGGGGATATACGTAAACATAAAAACCGGGAACGAAAACATATACAAAATTTTTCTGCGGGCTTTTGCATAGATCATCTTCCATTCGGTGACTGTCGTCAAAAAACCTACCGAGAAAAATATCAGATAAATATTGCGTACGGATTCCAGTATCGATTTCAGCAACAGATTCAGTTCCGGATGATGTGTGAAAAGACAAAACATCATTGTACCGAGATTTACCGATATGCCCAAAACGGATAGAAAAATAGCCGGCATTGTCGACATAACCATATCAAAGCAGCTGAATGAACCGCTTTTAATAAACTTACCCATCAGCTTCATTCCGTACTTACCGAATACCTGAAGAAAGCCCTTTGCCCACCTGAGCCTTTGATGCCAAGACTGGGTGAACGTTACAGGCTGCTCATCATACAATACGGCTTTCTCGCATATGCCGATTGTTTCACCCTGCAATACGGCGTCAACCGTAAATTCGATGTCCTCGGTCAATAAAAAGTGTTTCCACCCCCCATTCCTATCAATGATTTCCCGGTGGACCAAAAACCCGGTACCGGAAACAGCACAGCTAACGTTGATACGGTGTCTTGAACGGTTTAAATACTTCGCTTCCCGCAAAAACCAGAGTGAATAACCGGCAGCGATCCAATTTGAATCATAGTTTTTTGAATTTCGGTAGCTGGTTAAAATGCGATATCCTTCGGAAAAAGACTTGTTCATCTCGGCTATATAATTGATATCCAGCAAATTATCCGCATCTAGAATAATATAACCATCAATAACAATATCGAGGCGGTTTTCTTTAATGTTATCCATCAAAAACGCCAAGGCATAACCCTTTCCGACCCTTTCCTTGTTTTGCCTCTCCCATACAACAGCCCCGGATTTTCTAGCTACCTCTGCCGTCGAGTCCGTACAGTTGTCCGCAACAACGAATATCTTGATTAGCTCTGCAGGATAATTTTGTCGTTTTATGCTATGAAGAAGCTGAGGCAAAACATGCTCTTCGTTTCGGGCCGATATCAGAACAGCAAACCTGTGCATAACTTCCGGATGCGCGTTTTCCCTGCGTTTTTCCGGCAATGCAATCAATATGTAAACAAATTGATAGAAATAGGCAGCAAAAAACAGCACTGCAATGATATTGTTTATTTGCTGTATCTTCTCCATACCATTACCATCGCTTTCTCCGGACAGATATCATCCTTGTGTTTGGCGCTAAATAATGCGCCTGTTTCCGATCTATCAGCTATTATGCGCATTTATCTGAACAGTAAACCATAGCAAAGTTTAATTTTCGCGTAAACTCAATATGCGGCTGTCTGTTCTCGCCGGCGAGAGCAGACAGCCGCATAAATATAGCATTTTTATCTTAATGTTACTATCTTTCCGTTAGCATGGCGTTTTGCGCTGATATTTGTCAAACAATCACGAAATATGGTGATTTATTCTTGCCTTTGTTTTGAAAATCAAATAAAATAAGGTGTACGATATTTGCCTTTGCATGTCTTCAAAATCAAGATTTCAATGACTGGCAACAATGCCGTTCAAAGCCTGAAGATTTGTTCTAGATCATTGCGTTATCATGATTGACACTATGCTCAAGCCCATCGTCGGGCAGGCGGAATAAGTGCTGGGGGTTACGGGTATGTCAGAACAGATATTAAAAATTAAAATGTTCGGCGAGTTTTCCATGACTTATGGCAGCAATACCGTAAACGACAAGAGCAACCGGTCCAAAAAGATCTGGACCTTGTTGGAATATTTGATTGTCTTCAGAAATAAGGAAATCTCGCAAGCTGATATCATTGAGCTTCTCTGGCCGGGGGAGGAAGCGGATAACCCTGCAAACGCGCTTAAGACCCTTTTGTTCAGGGTCCGATCGGTACTTGGCGATTTGCAGTTTAGCAGCGGCAAGAACATCATTATTTATCGCCGCGGTACCTATGCCTGGAACAATGCGCTTCCGGTTCTGGTCGATACCGAAGAATTTGAACGTCTTACCGCGCTTGCTGCGTCCTCTGAGGACAAGCAGAAAAAACTCGATTACCTATTGTCTGCGCTCAATTTATACAAAGGGGATTTTTTACCCGGCGCTTCCGATGAATTTTGGGCCGTACCGATCTGTACGTATTTTCATGCCAAGTATATTCGCCATGTCCATGAGACGATTGCGTTATTAACGGACATGTCAAAATTCGACGATATTATCACGCTTTGCCGAAGCGCCATATTAATTGAACCATATGATGAACAGGTCCATTGCTCTCTGATGCGGGCCTTAATGGCTGTCGGAGCCCAACAGAACGCTTTGCAGCATTACGAATATGTAACCGATCTTTTCTTTAGTCAGTTCGGTATAACGCCATCTGATCAGCTTACCGCTCTGTACAAAGAAATTGCTAAAGCGTGTAACGCCACAGAGCTTGATCTCAATATTATCAAGGACAATCTTCGGGAATACAGCCTTCGGCCGGGCGCGTTTTTCTGCGAATATGAAGTATTCAAGGATATCTACCGTCTGGAGGCCCGCGTTGCGGTACGCACCGGGCAGGCAACCTACATTTGTCTGGTAACCGCGGCCGATCCATTTGGTAAAACACTGGCGACGAAGACAATTAACGTTTCAATGGATAGGCTCAAAGACATAATTGCTTTCTCTCTAAGGCGCGGCGATGTTTTTACCCGATACAGTGTTACTCAGTTTCTAATCATGCTCCAATCGGCAAGTTATGAAAAGAGCGATATGGTCATTAAGCGGATTCATCGAAATTATAAAAAGGCTTATCCGAAATCAAAAGTCGACCTGCATTTTAAGCTGCTCCCGCTCGATGCTGTCTTCAATATCGATTCGGATAGCAATTTATCATAATCTCATTAAAAATCAGATCAGTTTAAATTATTATGTTTAAAGGCAGTGGCGCAAAGCGCCCGCTGATGAGTCGCTTCAGCACCTAAATGGCCATAATACTGCTCTTAGATTTAGTTGAATAACAGTATTATAACCGGCACCTCGTTTAAATCATAGAAAAAACCCTGTTTCGACAAATGAAACAGGGTTTTTCGTATATTATATGGTATGGGCATAAAACAAGGCGTTATTCGTCATGCAAAAAGGCTTCGATAAAAAATCTCGGCCGGTTCTTTGATTCCAGATAAATTTTACCGACATATTCTCCGACAACGCCAACCGAAAGCATAATAAGACCGGCTGCCGACCATACAGATATAGCGGTAATGGCCCATCCGGGAAAATATCCGCCCGAGAGGCTATAAATTAATGCAAACAGCAAAGCTGCCGCTCCGAGGCCAAAGAAGAGTATTCCCGCGATTGTGATCAGGCGCATGGGTCTGGCGCTCAGCGAAGTAATCCCGTCAACTGCCAGAGCAAGCATTTTTTTGAGTGGATATTTGCTCTCGCCCGCAAAGCGCTCTCCGCGTTCATAGGTCACAATTGCCGATTTATAACCGATCATCGGTACAATCCCACGCAGGAAAAGGTTCGATTCGCCATACTGTGACAGGGCATTTAATGCCCTGCTGCTCAGTAATCTGTAGTCCGCGTGATTAAAAACAACCTCCCCGCCCAGTCTTCTGATCATCTTATAATAACTTTCAGCGGTGAACCTCTTAAAAAAGCTGTCCTTTTTGCGGTTGTCACGCACACCATATACGACATCGCAGCCCTCGTAATACTTTTGCACCATTTCATCGACTGCATTGATGTCGTCTTGCAAATCCGCGTCCATAGATATGACCATATCGGCGTTTGCCGACTCTTGTATCGTCAGCAGCCCGGCGAGCAGCGCATTTTGATGTCCGCGATTTCGGCTGAGCTTAACACCTGAAAAAACGCTGTCCTTTTCGTGTAAGGCTGCAATCAGGCTCCAGGTATCGTCCTTTGAACCATCATCGACGAAAACGATTCTGCTGTTTTCGGAAACTATTTCGTTTTTGATCATGTTTTTTAGCTTCTCGCCTATCCGTTTCGATGTCTCGGGTAAGACCTCCTGCTCATTGTAGCAGGGTATGACAATATATAGTGTATCAGCCACCCGAATCCCTCCCGAATTATCATTAGTCGTTTCATTCGCTTCCATATGAAGTATATATCAGGTTGTCCTTTTTCGCAATATATCCTTGTGTTTGTCAAAAAACGAAGCTTGGTTTAATGATATCGAGCGGCTTTGGCTCGACACCGGGCAGACAAAAGTGGATACCCACAAGCGAATATCAGCTATTGAAAACAGCTGACAAAAAGAATACAATAGATATATAAGAAATATATTCATGTAATGGGTTGTGTTTCCTCCATGCTCAACATCGTACTCGTCGAACCCGAGATTCCGCAAAATACCGGAAATATTGCCAGAACCTGCGCAATCTCCGGCAGCAGGCTACACTTGATTGAGCCCCTTGGCTTTGATATTTCCGAAAAAGCCGTCAAACGCGCCGGCTTGGACTACTGGAGTCTGCTGGACATTACCGTATATCGGAATATCAGTTCCTTTTTTGAGATAAATGGGGACAAACATATTTGGCTTGCCACGACAAAAGCATCTCAAAATTATGCACAGGTGCATTTTGAGGACGGCTGCTTTCTACTATTTGGGAAGGAGACCGCCGGCCTGCCAGCGAATCTGCTGGCAAAATATAAAGACCGCTGCATTAGAATCCCAATGATAACAAACGCAAGAAGCATGAATTTAGGCAGCTCCGTCGCGGTGATTTGTTACGAAGCTCTTCGGCAGCATGGTTTTCAGGGACTTATGAGTTCAGGTGAAGCGGTGCACCGAAACGATTGAGCGCCTCTTGACTGCAAGACCAATTCGGAAGAAAAAATATAAAAGATAAGGGAGAATAGCGTGAAGATACCTTCACGCTGTGAAAATACTTTCACGCACGGAAGAAATCGATTTGACCGCCAAATATGACGGCGGCCATTTGCTACGCAATGCGAAACAAGTTTCGCACAATCGATTTTTCCTGACTATTTGTGCCGTCGCTTCGCGGCAGAATGGAGATTAATATGAGTTATCAGAAAAAATCGGTAGCAGACGCTGCACTCGGCAACAAAAAAGTTTTGCTTCGCTGTGACCTGAATGTTCCTCTTGAAGACGGAAATATCACCGATGATACAAGAATAACCGCTTCCCTTCCAACTATACGCTTTATACTAGAGAAGGGCGCGTCTATTGTTCTGTGTTCTCACCTTGGCCGGCCGAAAGGCCAGGTTAAACCTGAGTTATCTTTAAAGCCCGTGGCGGAACGCTTGTCCGCTCATTTAAACATGCGCGTTAAAATGGCGGATGATGTCATCGGAGAATGTGCCGATTCCTTAGTTTCTTCCTTAAAGCCCGGGGAGATCGTTTTGCTCGAAAATCTACGTTTTCACAAAGAAGAAGAGGCTAACGATTCCGATTTTTCCAAGAAACTAGCATCCTATGCCGATCTTTATGTATCAGATGCCTTTGGAACCGTTCACAGAGCACATGCCTCTACGGTTGGTGTTGCTAAGTATCTCCCCGCATACTGCGGATTTTTGATTGATGCTGAGCTTAAAGCATTGAACGCCGCTCTGGATAACCCTCGCCGACCTTTGGTCGCCATACTCGGCGGCGCAAAAATTGCTGACAAGCTCGGTGTGATTGGCAATTTGATTGAGAAGGTTGATCACCTTCTAATCGGCGGAGGTATGACTTATACCTTTATCAAGGCTCTGGGCGGCAAGATCGGAACGTCTTTGGTGGATGATACGAAGATCAGCTATGTACTCGATATGATAAAAAAAGCCAAAGAGCGAAATGTCAATCTGGTACTGCCCGTTGATCTTTTATGTGCCGCTGAATTCAGCGCCGACTCCCCTCCCGTTTTATGCGATGCTTATCATATTCCGGATGATATGATGGCGCTGGATATCGGACAGAAAACAATTGATATCTATACTGACATCATAAAAAAAGCCGGTACCGTTATCTGGAATGGTCCCGTCGGAGTCTTTGAGTTTCCGGCCTTTTCGCTCGGTACGCGGGCGATTGCCTACGCAATGGCCGAATGTGACGGGTTCACTGTTATCGGAGGTGGGGATTCCGTTGCCGCAGTACACCAATATGGTATTCAGGACAAGATTGACCATAACGCGACCGGTGGAGGTGCAACGCTGGAGTATATGGAAGGCAAGGAACTGCCCGGCATTGCCTGTCTGCTTGATCAATAACTGTCTACGATATTTTCCGAACCGTTACGGAACAGGCCATGGGCCTATACCATGTTTGCCGGAGCGGTGGATTGGGGTTAATGATAAAAATGAATAGAAAATACAGAAAAACAATTATCGCGGGAAACTGGAAAATGAATCTTCTCCCTTCGGATGTCAGAAGTTACGGAGATAAACTCAAGCGCATGGCAGCTAAAATCAAGTGGTGCGATATCGCAGTCTGCCCGCCAAGTGTCATGTTGCCTGCTGCCATTAAGGTTTTCAATGATTCACGGATTGGCGTCGGCGCCCAGAATATATGCGATCAAGCAAAGGGTGCGTATACAGGGGAAAACAGCGCCGCTCAGATCCGCGATTTAGGCGTCAAATACGTGATTATCGGCCACAGCGAACGCCGCCAATACTACGGCGAAACCGATATCTCGGTGAATTTAAAAGCAAAGGCCGCTGTTAAAAATGGCCTTATCCCGATCATCTGCGTTGGCGAAAGCTTAGATCAAAGGGAAATGGGCATAACAATAGAACAAATCAGGATACAAACCAAAATAGCCCTTTTTGGCATTCCTGCCGATAAGATGCGCAAAATTGTTATTGCCTACGAACCGATATGGGCGATCGGGACCGGCAAAACCGCAGCGGCGGAAGAAGCTAACGAAGTATGCGAAGAAATCAGAAAGCTTCTTCGCGCCCAATACGGCGCTCGTACAGCAAGATCGGTATCGATTCTGTACGGAGGATCGATGAACGAGGCAAATGCGTCCGACCTTCTCGCGCAGCCGGACATTGATGGCGGATTGGTCGGAGGCGCATCACTGGACCCGGAAAAATTCCATGCGATTATTCTGGCTGCCAATCAGTGACTTGTTTTGCATATATTTGCATATATTTGATCAGAGGTACTCTTCATGAAAACACCGACAACGTTGATCATTATGGACGGTTTCGGACTGTCCGCAAATCATGTCGGCAATGCTGTCTACAGTGCGGACACGCCGAACATTGACGCCCTTCTTCAAAAATATCCGAATACACAGCTTTGGGCATCAAGCGAGGATGTTGGGTTGCCATCGGGCACAATAGGAAACAGCGAGGTCGGACATATCAACATAGGGGCAGGTAGGATCGTGCTTCAAAACCTGCTTCGTATTTCCAATTCCATTAATGACGGTTCATTTTTTGAAAACCGCGTCTATCTGGACGCGGCCGACGAATGCCTGCGTTCAGGCGGAAACGCACATATATTCATTTTGCTGTCCGACGCGGGTGTGCACAGCCATTTAACGCACCTTTGGGCTATGTTGAAGCTCCTTAAAGACCGGGGAATGAACAATGTCTACATCCACGCGTTTACGGACGGGAGAGATACGTCCCCGGTTTCCGGTAAAGACTATATGCAAGAATGCCTTAATAAATGCGAAGAGATCGGCATCGGGCAGATATCAACCGTCATGGGCAGGTTTTATGCCATGGACAGAGACAAGCGCTGGGACCGGATAGCACGCGCTTATAATGCGCTTGTCTTCGGCAAAGGCAAGTTTGATAACGATCCTGTACACGCAATTGAGCAATCCTACGAGCAGGGAAAAACCGATGAGTTCATCGAGCCTGTCATCTGCAACTCAAACGGGCTTATCAACTCGGGTGATACGGTATTCTTTTTGAATTTCAGGCCGGACCGTGCGCGCGAAATCACACGCGCGCTGACCGACCGCAGCTTTACCGGTTTTCCCCGCAAAAACGGGTTTTTCCATGTCAATTTCATATGCGCAACGCAATATGACGCCGATATACCGAATGTAAAGGTCGCTTTTCCCCCGGAGTTTCCAAAAAACACATTTGGCGAATTCATCAGCAGGCTGGGTATGACGCAGCTCAGAATCGCAGAAACGGAAAAATATGCGCATGTGACGTTCTTTTTCAGTGGCGGAACCGAGCAGGAGTATCCCGGCGAGGCGCGTATTTTAATCCCCTCTTCGAGAGAATATCCCACCTACGATCTGATTCCTCAGATGAAAGCCAACGAAATTGCAAAAACCGTCTGCGAAAAAATCAGGACCGGTGCTTATGACGTGGTGATCGTTAATTTTGCCAACTGTGATATGGTCGGTCATACAGGGATCTTTGACGCGGTTGTAACTGCTGTTGAAACGGTGGATAAATGCGTTAAAGACGTCATCGATGCCACAGCAGACATGGGCGGTATTTCAATCGTTACATCAGATCATGGCAATGCCGAACAGGTCATAGATCCGGATACAACATCCCCGCACACCGCGCATACGTCAAACCCCGTGCCCTTCATCATTTGCGGCGCGGATGTAAAGCTGAAGGAAGGAAGGCTGTGTGATATCGCTCCGACAATGCTTGACCTGATGGGTCTTGAGAAACCTCCGGAGATGACCGGCCACAGCTTGATTATAAGATAATACTATTTTCCATTAATCATACAGGATAATATAAATAAGCAGGATTCACTAATGCGGCAATCACTGCGAAAGAAAAGGAATGTATCAATCATGAGCACGTATTTAGAGATCACCGATGTCCTGGCCAGAGAAATACTGGACTCACGGGGAAACCCCACCGTTGAGGTTGAGGTATGGCTTGAAGATGGTTCGATGGGCAGGGCGGCCGTACCGTCGGGCGCTTCCACCGGCATTTTTGAGGCCTGCGAGCTGCGAGATAAAGACAATAGCAGATATCTCGGCAAGGGTGTTTTACAAGCCGTTAATGCGGTTAACGAAGAGATTTCCGACGCGCTTGTCGGACTCAACGCCATTGACCAGGTATCTATTGATAGAATACTCTGCGAACTTGACGGCACCGGAAATAAGTCCCGCCTAGGCGCCAATGCCATTCTCGGTGCTTCCCTGGCCTGTGCGAAGGCCTGCGCAAATTCGCTCGACCTTCCCTTGTACCGGTATATCGGAGGCACAAACGCCAAAACCCTGCCGGTTCCGATGATGAACGTATTAAACGGCGGCGCACACGCGTCAAACAATGTCGATATTCAGGAATTTATGATCATGCCCGTTTCCGCAAAGACCTTCCGTGAAGCGCTCAGGATGTGCTCGGAGGTATTCCACACATTAAAAAAGGTCGTGAGCTCCGCGGGCGTCGGAGATGAGGGCGGTTACGCCCCGAATCTTGATACGGATGAAGATGCGTTGAGGGCTCTTGTGGAGGCCATTGGTAAGGCGGGTTACAGGTGCGGCGAGGATTTTATGATCGCTATGGACCCTGCCGTTTCCGAATGGTTTGTAAACGAAAACGGTGGTTATTATCTATTGCCTAAGGCTAAGACGAAAATGAGCCGCGCAGATATGGTCGCCATGTGGAAGGGCTTTGTCGAAAAATATCCGATTATCTCCATAGAAGACGGTATGGCAGAGGAGGACTGGGAAGGCTGGAAGATGCTGACCGACGCGCTCGGGGACAAAATACAGCTCGTCGGTGATGATTTGTTTGTTACCAATACCGAGCGTTTATCCCGGGGCATTAAAATGGGCGTCACAAACTCAATTCTGATCAAAGCTAACCAAATCGGAACGCTGACCGAGACACTCGATGCAATTCGGATGGCGCACCGCGCAGGATTCACTGCCGTAATCTCCCACAGGAGCGGAGAAACGGAAGATACGACAATCGCAGACCTCGCCGTGGCGCTAAACGCCGGTCAAATCAAGACCGGCGCACCATCCAGAACAGACCGCGTGGCAAAGTACAATCAACTGCTCCGTATAGAGGAAGAGCTCTATGACGCGGCGGTGTATCCGGGTATGTCGGCTTTCTATCAATTAAAAATCAAATAATGGAAATAAAATAGGATAAATTTGTATAAAAGGTGTCTCCGCTGTCAATACTGACGGCAGAGACATTTTTTATGGAGGAAATGACCGATAATGAACAATAAGAAAAGTTCAAAGTTAGAGCGGATTGTAAAGTTCATGGGATCTAAGGGCTTTTACATAGTCCTTATCCTTTGTGTAGCTGTCATCGGCGTATCTATCTGGGTGCTCAGCTATACAGTCAAGAATACAGGACTAGGTATCGACGAAAGCCTTGGGATCAAAATCACAGCAAATCTTCCCTCCGCGGTTGTACCCGAAGTACAGACAGCCAATCCCAACGAAATTACCCCTCCGACAATCGCAGCTCCGAATCCGGAAAGTAACGAGACGATAAACGAATTGGATGATATCACCGAGCCTGAGGACCAGCCTGTCGATGCGCCCTTAACCGGCAGTGAGGACAGTGAAGCCGTCATGAGCGAGTCCGAACCCGACCTTGCGCCGACTTCATTTGTGTGGCCCGTATCCGGCAACATCGAAACGCCGTATGCAATGGAAGCCCTGGTGTACGACCGGACCATGATGGACTGGAGAACCCACAAAGGCATCGATATCGAATCGGAAATGGGCGCAAAGGTCTTTGCGATTGCCACCGGTACTGTCGAAAAGGTTTATGACGACCAGATGATGGGTACAACGGTCATTTTGTACCACGGCGGCGGGCTGAGAAGCATTTACAACAATTTAGCCTCTACCCCGGCAGTTTCCGAAGGCGCTCTTGTCGAAATGGGTGATATTGTTGGCGCAGTCGGTGACACGGCTATTGCGGAAGCCGGTACTGTCACGCATCTGCACTTTGAAATGTCGCTGAACGATGAACCGGCAGATCCGCTGAACTACCTGCCAGCAAGGTGACCTGAGCACCTCCGAAAAGCAAATGCCCTATCCGCATAAGATACCCCGCAAAACGTTAATCGTTTTCAGCGGGGTATCTTATTTAATCCATATATAAATCGTCACTAGAAGGCAGTGTGAGCCTGAGCATGACCATCATGTTTTCGGGCAGCGCATTCAGGTGCCTTTGGAGCCTTGTTTTCAGCAGCCGCTCTTTTGATCCTGTTTCATGGTCTGGCCTCATTTCACCTATAACCTTGTACCCTTGCGTGTGCGCTATTGGCCTTTTCGATTGATTACCCTATTGCTGTTTTAGAATGCCGACGCCGAGCGGATACGGCCCGGTGTGCACACCGATGGTAGAGCCGATCTGGCGGACCGGTATTTCCGGTGTCATAGAAAATGTCTCTGATATGAGCCGGGAGAGACGTTCCGCAAAGGATTCGGCCTCTTCCCGGTCATATCCGTAGCCGACCACAATACTGTACCGCGAAATATCGTCCTTAATCGAGTCCAGGTATTCTTTGACCGCCTGAATCACTTTATCTGCCGATTTCTTTCTGTTCAGCGTGATGCCGCTCGACAGCAGCTCTCCGTTTTTCATCGCAATCACCGGCCGGATTCCCAAGGTGGAGGTCACCGCTCCGGCAAACTTGCTCATTCGCCCGCCCGCTTTCAAATAATCCACACTTCCGACGGTAAAGATAATCCTGCCTGTTTCTACGCTGTCTCTGAGCAGCTGCGCACTTTGGTCATACGGTATTTTCCTGTCGCGAAGCTTGACGCATTCCAGAACCAGAAGGCCCTCCAGCACCGTGGCGAAGCACGAATCGACAATCTCGATTTTAGCTTCCGGATAATCCTCCAGAATCATGCCCTTTGCAATCGCAGCGGAATGATATGATCCGCTGATTTTGCTTGAGATACAGATGCAGACCATCGGGATATCTTTTTTTGCATAGATGCTGAAGACATCAAGATAATCCTGTACGGAAGGCAACGTTGTCTTGGGAAAAACATTCGGATGCTCGATCATATACCGATAAAACTCGCGTACATTCAGCTCAATGTTTTCCTTATAGCTGTGATCATCGTCAAAAACAATCTGAAACGGCACCAATGCAATGTTATGCAAAGCCGCTTCATCGGTTAAGTCACACGCGCTGTCGCTGATAATTTGAAAATCCATAAAACTCCATTCTGCAGCAGACTCTTTTCGGTGTTTGCGGCACGCTTTGAATAATACCACAATAATACTATATATGAACCCGTTGTCAAGCACCCTGCAGCATCTGTTAATATATGCTGCAGGGTGCTTTTATATCAGCGTTTACACTTTTAATATTTCGTATACCGGCACCTGTGCTTGCGCAAGCGCAGGCATTTCAGCCGCTGAAATGCGCTGAGATAATAACCGGGCGCATTAACTTCGCATCAGTCTGTCACATTTATCTGGCAGACCTTCATTGCCTCCAATGCGGTTTTATGGCTGTTTTCAGTGACGCCCGCACAACAGGAGGCGTCAACTGTAATCGGGATTTCCGGCATCCTTGCTTTTAAAATCAAGGCATTGGAAATAACGCAAATATCTGTACACAGCCCGACCAGCTCTATGGCGTGAACATCCGCCATCCCCGCAATCCATTCGGCCAGCTCAAGAGAGCCAAAAGACGGCTTTTCAACCACTGGGTACTTTTTTTCATAGACCTTTTCGGAAATTTCCCATCCCTTTGTTCCTTTTATACAGTGCTCAACAGGCAGCTTTTTCCCCTCTTGTGTCTGAAGGTATTCCGGGGTATGGGTATCCTGCGTATAAATAACAGCATCCCCGGCTGCTGCGTAACGGTCAATCTTAGCCCTCACAGAATCCACAATCTCTGCAGCTTCTTTCGTACCAAGGGCGCCGTCAATAAAATCATTCTGCATATCAACGACTACCAGAACTCTCACTTTAACTCCTCCTTGCTTAAGCCGACCTAAAGCTTTGGCCTTTTCAATATAATATACTATTTTGCGTTTTTAATAAAGGATAGTATCAGATTATCGGATAATAGAATTTCTTGATTATGCCATACGGTAATGGTATAATCATGCAAAGATAAATTCATATATAACACAAAATATCGTATTATTTTTGTAATATATCGTTATCTTTTAAAATTATTTGACCTGGAGGTTTAGCGTGAAAAACCTTTCACGCACGGAAGAAATCGATTTGGCCGCCAAATATGACCGCAGCCATTTGCAGGCGCGATGCTTGCATCGCGTTTCGCACAATCGATTTTTCCTGATTATTTGTCGCCGCTTCGCGGCAGAATGGAGATTTACTATGCAAGTTTTCACCTTTAATCTGAACGACGCCGAAACGTCAAAGCTGATAGTGACCGTAGCCAATGTTCAGCCTTTTATGGCAGCCACACCGGCGCTTATCCATGTTCCCGGCGGCGGATTCATGTTCTGCAGTGAGTCGGATACCACGGCAATTGCCGGCCGCTGCATGGGAAGGGGTTTCGGCGTCACCTGCACATACCTTTATCCCGTTGCAAAGGACTACCGGTTTCCGCAGGTTGTCATAGACCTGATTAAGTGCATCAAGAGTTTGCGTGACCATTCAAAGGAATGGGGCATCAATCCCCGGCAAATTGTCATATCCGGCAATTCTGCGGGGGCATTTATCTGCATGTCAACCGGTAACCTTTGGAACCGGCCCGACATTATGAAAGCAGCGGGCTGCACCGGGGATGAAGGCAAGCCCGACGCCATGATTCTGGGCTTCGGGCCGATGTTTTGCGGTCAGCAGACGGATGACAACCTCGTTTATGTACCAAACGGTAACCTGGTTGGCCCTCAGACACCGCCTGCCTTTTTCCATCACGCACGCCTTGACCAGCTCGTTTCCGTTTATCAGACCATTGCCATGCTCGATGCCATGGAAAGGGCAAAACGTCCCTTCGGGGCATACATATCAAGTTCGGGCGGTCACGGAGAAACCGGCGGTGTCAACCGTTTTAAGGCCGAGGACGGCACGATTGGCCCTTGTATCGACGACTGGTTTGAGCAGGCGTGGCGTTTCCTGGCAAATCATCTGGGTATTCCGCAAATACCGCAGATGATGCCAATGATGCCGCCAATGGCAGAAGAAGGCATGCCGATGATGCCTATGCCCGAGATCCCGGAAAACAGCGTCCCGGTTAAGCCTGAGGATATGCCGCTCGGACAGGCAGACAGCCTGCATATGCCCTTCAGCATCGGCTTTTTTGATAAGGATTTCACAGAACTCGAATGAAACTATCCATCAATAATCTTTTTTCAAATTATTTATAAGCCGTATAAAAGTGAATTGATGTCCACTGAACAAACATATTTGTTCAGTGGTACAAATGCGTTTTGCGAAATGCATTAGAAACAAGCCTGTTTTGCCGTTTCAGATGCATTGTTCAGTAGGCATGAATTAAGGAGTATTGAGATGAACGATAAGCTGATTTTTGAAATTCAAATAGAAATTGATAACCGGGCGGTGTCATTCCTGAAGGGCCCGGCCGGTGAAAGCATTATGATTCCTTTCACCGGAAAAGTAAAGGGCGAACTGCTAAACGGCAAGGTGCTGCCGGGCGGCGTTGACACCCAGAGGGTCAATCAGAACGGCGTCCGACACATGTCTGCGCGTTATATGATCGATTGTGTTGATAAAGACGGCGACCCCTGCCGTGTTTTCATCGAAAACAACGGCTGGTTTGAAAGCCAGAGCACACCGTTCAAGACGATCCCGACCTTTATGACCGACAGCAAAAAGCTTGCGCCCTATCTGCATTGCAACAATTTCAGAGGAGAAGGACACACCGAGAACGGCTCCGTTGTCATCAAGTTTTTTGAAATCGCCGACTGATAAATTTAAGAATTAAGCCGGTGATCTTTCTGCCCAAATCCTTTCAGATATATTCTGACCTTTCGCAACATAATAATGATACAAGCAGCAAATGGTCAAATAAGCTGAAAATGAAAGGATGTGGTATGTTGGTCAGCTCATTTTTATCAGGCTCCGGCCGGGTAATCGTAATCAGGCGCAGAAGAATAACGATCATCGCTGTGATTCTGGCCGTAATCGGTATATTCTATGCGATCAGCTCTCCGCTTATTGTGGGCGCCTCCGCAACCCGGCGCCAGCTTCCGATTTATTGTGTTAAGCGGGATAACAAAGTCGTTTCCCTGAGCTTTGACGCAGCCTGGGGCAATGAGGACACGCAGAAACTTATCGATATATTCGAGCGTTTCGGCATAAAAGTCACCTTTTTTCTGGTCGGCAACTGGGTCGACAAATACCCCGAATCGGTAAAAGCTCTAAGCGATGCCGGCCACGAGGTCATGAACCACTCAAATACCCACGCCCATTTCAACAGGCTCGGCAGCAATGAAATCATAAAGGATATAAACGCCTGCAACGATAAGATCGAGGCCATAACCGGCGTTCGCCCGACGCTCTTTCGCCCCCCCTACGGGGAATACGACGATAATGTAATCAGAACCATAAACGCCATGGGCATGCTTCCGATCCAGTGGGATGTCGACAGCCTGGACTGGAAGGAGATACCCGCCGACCGGATTACGGAGCGGGTGCTCAGCAGAATAAAGCCCGGCTCCATCGTGCTGTTTCACAACGCGGCAATCCATACCCCCGAGGCGCTGCCCGATATTATAGAAAGCCTGCTAAAGGACGGCTATGCGATTGTCCCGATCTCGCAGATTTTGCTGAAGGAGGACTACACAATCGACCACACCGGCAGGCAGATTCCGGCGTAAGAAGCTGTTCTTTTCGCTAAAAATATTCGATAAAGAAAATCCCCGTCAAATGACGGGGATTTTCCGGCTGTCTATTCAGTTTCGCGCGTGAACCAAATTAATAGGTAATTGTGAAATAGATGGCCGTCGCAACTGTATCGGTTGCGTTCATCTGGATATTTTTAATGGCGTAGGTCGTATACAAAGTCGAGGCGGCAATCGGAGTCTCCGTTACACCCGTTATCGCCGAAACCGCATAGAATTTCGTATCGGCGTTTGTGGTAACTGCCTTATTCGTGGTACCGTCTACATACGCAATGTAACCTGACTCAACAAGGGTCACGTTTCCGTCTGTGACAGCGCCTTTAATC
>JAAYJC010000212.1 GCA_012523085.1 Clostridiales bacterium | reverse complement strand
TTTCCTCCACCGCCTTGCCCATACGGCGGCCGGTTTCCTCCACCGCCTTGTTGTCCGTACGGCGGCCGGTTCCCTGTCTGCCTGTCACGTCCGGGACGCCCGCTCTGGGTATTTCTGTTTCTGCGATCGTTCCTGCGGTCATTTTGGCGCGACATATCCATAGTTCTTGGTGTGGTTCTGAGGGTTTGGCTCAGAATCTCACCCTTATATATCCATACCTTGACGCCGATTCTGCCGTAAGTTGTTGCTGCTTCCGCGAAGCCGTACTCAATATCGGCCCTCAATGTTTGAAGGGGTATCGTACCCTCATGATAGTGCTCACTTCTTGCGATTTCCGCACCGCCGAGCCGCCCGGATACCGCTACTTTAATTCCGCGCACACCGAGTCTCATGGCTCTGGACATTGCGTTTTTCATGGCGCGGCGGAAAGAGATCCTTCTTTCGAGCTGGGATGCTATGTTTTCGGCTACAAGCTGGGCGTTCGTATCGGGTGTTTTAACCTCGATGATGCTGAGCGCCACCGGCTTGCCGAGCTTCTTTTCCAGCAGGAGCCTCAGTCTTTCTATTTCCGCTCCGCCCTTGCCGATCACGACGCCGGGTCGTGAGCAGTGGATATATATCCTGATTCTCGCGCTGTCTCTTTCTATTTCAATCCTAGGCACGCCGGCTGAATACAGGGTTTTCTTCAAATACTTGCGGATATTGTAATCTTCAACGATCAGGTCCCCTGTCTTGTCGTTTCTGGCATACCAGCGGGAATCCCAATCTTTAATAACACCGACACGAAAACCGTGGGGATTAACTTTCTGTCCCATATACTACTCCCTTTCCTTCACGACGATGGTTATGTGTGACGTCCTCTTGTTGATGCGGGCACTGCTGCCTCTGGCTCTCGGCATTCCTCTTTTGAGAATGGGGCCGGGATTTGCATATACTTCCGAAACAAAAAGAGAATCGGGATCCATCTCATGATTATTCTCCGCATTTGATACCGCACTGTGCAGCAGTTTCTGCATCAGCTCGGAAGCGGCTTTGGGAGTCTGCATTAAAATGGCTGCAGCCATTTTTGTATCTTTGCCACGGATCAGATCGCAGACGATCTTCACTTTCCGAGGAGATATTCGGGCGTATTTCAGGTGTGCTTTGGCTTCCATTGACTACTCTCCTCCTTACCTTCCGGTTTTGCTGCCGGCATGACCCCTGAAGGTGCGTGTCGGCGCAAATTCGCCCAGCTTATGCCCTACCATATCCTCCGTGATATAAACCGGCACATGCCTTCTCCCGTCGTGAACGGCTATTGTATGGCCGACAAAAGACGGAAATATCGTGGAGGCTCTGGACCAGGTTTTGAGTACCTTTTTGTCTCCGGACTTGTTCATTTCGTCGACCCTCTTCAGCAGCTCAGGTGCGGCAAAGGGTCCTTTTTTTACACTTCTGCTCATTAATCCTTGCCCTCCTTATTTGGCGCCGCGGCGCTTGACGATGAACTTATCGGTCGCTTTATTTGCTTTTCTTGTCTTGTAACCCAGCGTCGGCTTGCCCCAGGGTGTTAACGGGCTCGGGTGTCCGATCGGACTTTTTCCCTCGCCGCCGCCATGCGGATGGTCGACCGGGTTCATGGCGCTTCCTCTTACCGTGGGTCTCCAGCCCATGTGGCGTTTTCTGCCCGCCTTGCCAATTGATACGTTTTCATGATCAATGTTTCCCACCTGTCCGATCGATGCCATGCAGTTCATCCTGACATAGCGAACCTCGCCGGAAGGAAGCCTGATCTGTGCAAGTTTACCCTCTTTTGCCATCAGCTGTGCGGCATTACCTGCGCTTCGCACAAGCTGACCGCCTTTTCCGGGATACAGTTCTATATTGTGGATGACCGTACCGACCGGAATACTGGCTATTGGCAGCGCGTTGCCGGGCTTGATATCCGCTTGCTCGGAAGAGATCACTTTATCTCCGGCGTTAAGCCCGACCGGAGCCAGAATATATCTGCGTTCTCCGTCTTCATATTCGATCAAGGCAATATTCGCCGAGCGGTTCGGATCATATTCTATACGGACAACCGTGCCCTCCACATCGAACTTGTTGCGTTTAAAGTCAATAATCCTGTATTTTCTTTTGTTTCCGCCGCCCCTGTGCCGGACTGTAATTCTGCCGTAACTGTTGCGGCCGGAACTCTTCTTCAGCACTTCCGTCAGGCTTCTTTCCGGCTTTGCGCTTTTATCAACGCCGACATATCCGGATACTGTCATATGCCTTCTGGAAGGGGTTACCGGTTTATAATGTTTAATCGCCATCTGTTACACCATCCCTTCAAAGAATTCGATGGTCTTGGAGCTCTCTGAGAGTCTAACCACCGCTTTCTTCCACTCGGCCGTGTAACCGGCAGGATACGCGCCGGTGCGCTTTTTCTTGCCCGGAACAATGGCGGTAGTCACCTTATCCACCTCTACGCCGAAAATCTCTTCAATCGCTTTTTTAATTTCTATTTTGTTCGCGTCTCTGGCAACCTGGAAAACATATTTTTTTATATCCGCATGTTCCATGGATTGCTCCGAAATAACCGGACGCAAAATAATATCATATGCCGTTTTCATCAAGCGAACACCTCCTCGATTTTTCGAAGAGCCGCCTCATCAACAACAAACCTTTTGCAGTTCATAATGTCGTAGGGGCTTAATATTCCCGCAATTGTGGTCTTGACCCCGGGAATGTTGCGGGCGCTCTTGATTACATTCTCTCTGGGCTCCGGCATAACGATCAAAGCTTTTTGGGTCACATCCAGGGCAGTTAAAAAGCTTTGAAAATTACGTGTTTTAATACTGTCCATATCAATATTGTCAATGACAATAATTTCGCCGTTCTTCGCTTTTGAAGAAAGGGCGCTTCTCATTGCAAGCTTTTTGACCTTTTTGTTAAGCGTATACCCGTAATCTCTGGGCTTGGGCGCAAACGCCACGCCGCCATGGGTCCAGTTTGGTGCTCTGGTCGAACCGGTGCGTGCGCGGCCGGTCCCCTTTTGACGCCAGGGTTTCCTGCCGCCTCCGCGTACCTCTGCACGGGTAAGGGTGCTTTGCGTACCTTGTCTTTGGTTGGCAAGATAATTCTTGACCGATTCGTGGAGAACCGATCCGTTCGGCTCGATTCCAAATATGGTTTCGGAAAGCTCAATCTCTCTAAGCTGCTCTCCGGCCATATTGTATACTTTAGCTGTAGGCATTTTTCAGTCTCCTTTCCTCAGTCGTTCTTCACGGTATTTCTGAGGTAGACAATTCCGCCCTTCGGGCCGGGAACAGCTCCTTTTACCGCAATCAGATTCAGCGCGGGGTCAACCTTAACAACATCCAGGTTCATCACGGTAACCTGCTCGACACCCATGTGACCGGCGCCGATTTTGCCTTTAAATATGCGTCCGGGGTCTGTACCTGAACCCATGGACCCCGCATGCCTGTGAACCGGTCCGCCGCCGTGGCTGGAGGGCGTTCTGCGTGCATTCCAGCGCTTGATAACACCAGCGTAACCTTTTCCCCGGCTTATCCCCGTGACATCCACCCTATCGCCTTCGGCAAACACATCGGCCTTCAATTCGTCTCCGACATTCAATGAGTCCGAATCGTCAAGCCTGAATTCCTTTAAATGCTTTTTTAAAGACACTTCCGCTTTTTTCAAATGCCCGCTTTCGGGTTTTGTCAGTTTTCTTTCCTTGATATCCTGGAACCCGAGCTGAACGGATGCATAGCCCTCTTTTTCAACTGTTTTCTTCTGAACAACAATGCAAGGCCCGGCTTCTATCACGGTTACCGGAATAACTTTGCCGTTATCGTTGAATATCTGCGTCATTCCGACTTTTTTTCCGATGATCGCTTTTTTCATTCTATATCCTCCTTATAGGTTATTGGTTGACGAAACGAACATTTACGCTACGCCAACATGACCCGCCCGCCCCGCAAGATGACAGGCAAGGTTAAACCGGGCCGCATAGCGTTGGTGTATGCAGGCCGGTGTCTGACAAAATCAGAGCTTTATTTCGATCTCCACGCCTGCCGGAAGTTCAAGCGACATCAGAGCTTCGATCGTTTTTTGGGACGGATTCAGGATATCGATCAGTCTTTTGTGCGTTCTGCGTTCAAATTGTTCGCGGCTGTCTTTAAATTTATGGACAGCACGCAGAACAGTCACGATTTCTTTCTTTGTCGGAAGCGGAATAGGCCCCGATACCTTTGCATCGGTGCGCTTCGCCGTCTCGACAATCCTCTCCGCGCTTTGATCAATCAGTTGGTGATCATAGGCCTTCAGCCTGATTCTGATCATTTTCTTACTTGGTGCCATGTTTGTGCCTCCTTCGTACGTTTAAAAAGTGGTCGTGTCCACTTGTCCGTACGGATGAAAAATCCTGTACACACTACCGTGCGTATCATTCTGCCTCAAAAATCTAACCGGCGATTTGAGCCGGTTGATACCTGAGCGCGGCGATATACGAAAGCGCGTCAGCACTGCACTGTTGTAATAAGCACAGACATTTCTCAGCCGCCCGATTGTCGGACATACTCTGCGAAAGTTACCCCGGAAAACCCGGGCAATCTCTCACTTCATCGCGGTTTTTGGCCATATTTTTGCCATTCGCCTTATAGGCGCTTTGATAGAATACCAAACAATATTTCATGTGTCAAGGGTTTTCCCGCATAATCCAAAAAACTTTTTGTTATCACCGAATATTTTCACTTTACATTTTATTAATCCATGCTATAATACTTAATGCTGTATCAATACGGCACGTTTTATACGGCTAATTACACTTTTCTTAACATCGGGGGGCGTAGCTCAGCTGGGAGAGCGTACGGTTCGCATCCGTAAGGTCGAGAGTTCGATCCTCTTCGTCTCCACCAAGTTCAGGAAAATCCA
>JAAYJC010000211.1 GCA_012523085.1 Clostridiales bacterium | reverse complement strand
TCGCTGCTTCTTTTCTCGGCTTGCTTCGGCAGGCCTTTTTGTGTTGCTCTTCTCTCAAGCCCCGGCAAAGTTAAAAATCTTGATTTTTTACGCCGACGGGGCTTGACTTTTCATAGTTGGTCTTTCTGTTGTATTTCCGAATATCTGTTTTCAAAGGTGATATTCTGGTATTCTCCAAAAAAACGATTCTGATATCCTTTCGTATGTGGGGATGCCGAGAAGGTACTCGGATATTTCATCGAACTTCACGGCGGGATTGACATCTGATATGGCCTCCCGTCGTCACCCAAAACACATTCAACGTCCTCCACACCGGCCAATTCCGCAACGTCGGCAATATAGTCTCAGCGCGCTCGGCCCTATATAGGCATAACTGGAGGTATTGCCGGGGATTTTGACCGTTCTGCCCAGCAAATCTGTTAACATACCCTACCGGGGCATCTTTACCCTCAGTTTGCGGAGTCTCTTGTTGTGTCCGCTTCGGGGATCCGCCGGTACACAGGGTCGGCAGTATGGCAAGGCAGACTAACAGAGCAGGTATTCATTTTCGCGCGTTCGTTTCTTATTATACTGTTCCTCAACTTAATTGAAGAACAGTATTATCTTTACTGGGGTAATACCGCCTTTTGTGTGCGGTAGTCAAAAACATCCGCCTGTACGCCGTATGCATCCAGAACGCTCTCTGAGTTGACTACGGCTCTATCGCCAAAGGAATGGACGGCGCCTTTTTAATGTTTGGACGATGTGGTCCGTATTATTCTACCTTGATTAGTAACTTACATGTTCATTTCGCTAAACTGGCTAGGATTTACACCCTTCTATTGGATACTTCTGAGCGTTTTTTGCTGCCTTTTCTTCAACCGCTCTTGCCAAATCAATATCAAAATGTTCACATAAGCGGCATACATACCAAAACACGTCGGAGAGTTCTTCTTGTAAATGTTGGTATTCCTCAGCGTTTTCTTTTACGCTGTCTGCATTATCTGAATGAAGCCACATAAATATTTCGGATAGCTCGGCAGCTTCAACACTCAATGCCATTACAAGGTCTTTCGCATTCTGATCTTTACGCCAACCTCGTGCATCTGAAAAATCTTGTATATGCTTTTTGATTTCTGCAATGGTTGTTGTTTTATCATTCATTTCATAAAATCCTTCTTTGTTAAAAGATCGGGTAATTCTTCAATGGCGTTAATACCTGGATATTTTCCGCTGTCAACAATATTTTCTGAAAAGCGCTGTCCCGGTAGAAGCGCATCAGTTTTTGATTTTATTAAAACACCATGTATTCCGAAATCTGCCGCTCCGTCCAGATTTGGTTCCCAATCATCCACAAAAACAGTTTGCTCCGGCGGCAATCCCATTTGCTCCAATGCATGAAGATACATTTTTTTATCGGGTTTCCATGTGCCAAGATTGCAGCTGTATGTCTATGTATCAAATAAATCTGCCAATCCGCCGCTTGCTAATATTCGTTCCACAGACGGCCAAGTGTCTGAAATAATACCAAGTTTATATTTTTCTTTCAGCTTCAACAGCGTTTCCTTGGATTTCTTAAAAAATATGTAGCTGCTTGTATCAGCGACTTTGAATTTGGCGATTTCTCCTGCCTGTTCAATGGGAATTCCTAACTCCGGCAATTCAACAGCTATAATTTTATAAAACTCTGTAAACTGTTCAATTTCCTCATCTTCGGTAAATAAACAATGGTGATCATCAAGATGTTTTAAGGCTTTATCAAAAGCGGCATTTCTTTTATCCGGTGATAAGCTATCGATAGCTTTCAATGATGTATATTCAAGTACCTTTTGATTAATAAACCAATTATTGTTTGCTGGGCGAAAAATCGTCCAGCCTAAATCAAAAAATATTCCTTTAATCATTCTATCTTCCTCGCTTTTGCGGCTAAAGACATAGGTACTTTTTGATTTTACATGCCCAACATCTGCCGCCATACTCAACATCACGCTCAAGCGTTTCTTTGTCGTTTTTTTCCAGCACGCGTTTCACCGCAAACACAGCGGCAGCAAGCGTGTGTTATCAGTAAAGAAGTGATGAGTTTTATTATTTGCATTATACCAAATTAAGGCATGCTTTACAAAGTAATATGTATATAAGTACTGTCAGGCTTCTTTTATGCCTATATTCTGCTTTTCTTTATCCATTTCTTTCACCGGGACGATTATGCGGGTGATGTTACACGTTTCATCCAAGCGAACCGAGCCATCCGCTTCAATTTCCAGATAGATTTCCTGCGGATAACCCGATGGAATGTACCCGTTTTCGTCTATATATCGCCTCAGAGCCGCGTAAGCCTTCCACAAATCGTAATAACTGCCCTTGTAATTGACCACCAACGCTCTGCCGGCGGGATAACGCACCACTTCCGGCTGTGCGTTATTTTTATCCACGGGCAGGCACGCGGTGACTGTGAAATTCGTAACGGGAAATTCACCCTTCAATAGCTCGTTATCCGGATACTCGCAGAATTCCGGCCAAGCGCGGCTGATCGGGACGCCGGCATGAATCAGCTCATCATAGAATTCGCCGATGACCGCAAGCGCATGGGCTCCGTCCCTGGCCTTAACCGTCCGGCAAAGGCACAGTCTCTCTGGCAGCTCGATCTCACGAACTGTCAGATCACCGGGGGCGGTGCTGCGAATTTGCAGATTCTCGATCGCCCGGCTGAGCAGATCCCGCCGCTCCGTAAGCTCGGCGATCTTTTTCTCCGTATGCTTTCCGCCGTCCAGATAATCTCGGATCTCCGACAGGGACAGCCCCGCGTCCTTAAGCCCCAAAATTGTGCGTAACCGGAGCATATTTTCACGGCTGTAATATCGATAGCCGGATTCCGGGTCAATATGCGCGGGGGTTATGAGCGCCTTTGTTTCATAGAACCGCAGTGTGTCAATGCTTATACCGCAGACGGCGGACTGGGCTGCTGAAAACGGCATCCTCGACGGCTATGGGAACGGTAAATTCGGCCCGGACGATCCGGTCACGCGCGAGCAGATGGCGGCAATTATGTACCGCTTCGCTGATTTCCTCGGCGTCCTGCCCGACGATATGGATACCGCGCTGAACTATCCCGACGCCGGTACCATTTCAAGCTATGCGGAGAAGGCGGCCCTGTATTGCCAGAGCACCGGCATCATCACGGGACGTGATGATGGACGCTTTGTTCCTCAGGGTACTGCGACAAGAGCTGAGGCAGCAGCAATCATCCAGAGATTTGTTGAATCGGTTCTGGCGTAAAGCAACCATTCATAATGGAATTTGTCCACAGAAGCCTGAGAACTGTTTACGAAATTGACCTTTTATTAATAATTGCCAGACGTCTTCGGAGGTCTGGCAATTTCTTTTACTTACAATACGGAGGCAAAATAAAGCCCGGGAAGAGATCGATTCGATACCATACAAAGATGGGCAAAGGTTCGTTCCTTCTCAGGAACTTTGTGATGCGCTGCTGAAAAACTGAATAAGTCAGGACCACCTGCTCAGCGGGTGGCCTGCACTACCCCTATAAGGGGATGATACTGGCCGCGCCTGAGGGCGCATTGAGCGGTCTGCCAACCGCATCACTTTCTTTGGCATCCCCCTAAGGGGGCTATTTTTCTTGCCTTTGTTGACTGGCTCACCCGTGAACGGGTCAATATACTCTTTTAGTGTGAGTTGGTCTGCTGTTATGTCTTCTTGTAATTGGTTTTTTGATGTACTCTTCTATTCTTCTTGTACATTTTTTCCTACCGTATCGACATAATACCCTCTACACCAAAAATGCCTGTTTCCATACTTGTACTTTAGATTTGCGTGCCTATCGAATATCATTAATGCGCTTTTACCTTTGAGATATCCCATTATTTCTGATACACTATACTTCGGTGGCATTCTCAGCTCGGTGCAAAAACTAAATGATATTTACATTCCCATAATGTATGTGATAATCTGTTCTTGTCCATGGGACAACCTCTTTTGCTTTTCTGGTGTGGTTGACAGACCAACACTATTCTTGCACTAGAGGTCTTTTTCTTACAGCTAAAGCTAAGGGCATTCCTACCACCGGCATAGCCGGTGGTTTTTTCATGCTAAAGCGCACAAAGAAAATAGCCCCGAATTATGGGGCTATTGAACGAAAACAGATGATTCATTATATTACACAGTGTTTGTCGGGGTGATACTTCAGAAATTCTTCCCAGGTGATCCCACGCTCGATGCAATCTTTATAAACAGGGATTACCCCGCCATGTTCTTCAACCCTGTCAAGATAACCGAAGGGTATCACAAAGCTGATCGGTTCACCACCCACCGCATTGTTATATTCAAGGTAGGCCTTCCCCGCTTCGTCCATAGATTTAGCTGGACAGGCTTAAACCTTCACGAATAAATATTGTGGTTTTGATTTTGTTTATTCGGGGTCTGCTTGTTGTAAGTTTTAGTAATCGCTGATTCTGCTTCGAAAATTCATTCTTTGCCAGCGGATGATCATGTCCGTTTCTGAAACAGAATTCTTCATATTTCAGGTATACCTCATCGACTGTATGACATTCGACTTCAACATCGCCGTTATCAACATATTCTTTGATGAAGGACTGCACAGGATCGTTTCTTTCGGCATAATCTTCAAGTTCTTTTTTACTTTTTCCGAATCGGTAGGTTTTTGGTTTTTGATCAACCTTTGAAGTCCAGCGACACTTGGACATTCACACGCATCACTGGTCACAAAAATATTGAAACGACGCTTCAGGCATACAGCCATCTGTATCCGAATAAGCGAAGTTTCGGATCGGTTGCGAAAGTTAATGACGGCTTCCTCGCCCACATCACCACAAACGGGCGCAGAAAGCCAGCAAAATTGAACAATAATTTTGCTATGTAGTACGATTATAGTACGTCCGAATAGAAAATAACCGCTGAATACCTAGTGTTTTCAAGGTTTTCAGCGGTTCAATATCCTACTCCCACTCTATGGTACCGGTCGGTTTCGGTGTTAGATCGTACAGCACACGATTAATGCCGGGCACCTCGGCGGTAATACGGGCAGTTATCTTCTGCAGTAGAGCAAACGGGATATCCTCGACGGTGGCGGTCATCGCATCGCGGGTATTCACGGCACGGATAATGACGGACCAGTCAAAGCTACGCTTCCCGTTGATGACGCCAGTTGACTTGAAATCGGGCACCACGGTGAAGTATTGCCACACTTTGCCCGCCAGCCCGCTTTTTGAAAACTCCTCGCGCAAAATCGCATCGGACTCCCGCACGGCCTCAAGCCTATCACGTGTTATCGCACCGAGACACCGAACGCCCAATCCGGGACCCGGGAAAGGCTGACGATCAACCATATCATCCGGCAGGCCTAAAGCTTTGCCGACGACACGAACCTCATCCTTATAAAGAAACTTCACCGGCTCTACCAGCTCAAACCTCAAATCGTCGGGCAAGCCGCCTACATTGTGGTGCGCCTTAACGGGGCCGCTCTCAAGAATATCGGGGTAGATGGTACCTTGCGCAAGAAACTCGATGCCGTTAAGCTTCGAAGCTTCCTCCTCGAATACGCGGATGAATTCTGCACCGATGATTTTACGTTTTTCCTCGGGATCAGAAATGCCGGTCAGCTTATTGAGAAAACGGTCCTTCGCGTCTACATAAATAAGGTTAGCATCCATCCGGTTCCGGAACACCTCGACCACCTGTTCGGGTTCGCCCTTGCGCAGCAGACCGTGATTGACGTGAACGCAGATGAGCTGTTTCCCGACGGCCTTAATCAGCAACGCAGCGACGACTGAGGAATCAACACCGCCGGACAATGCCAGCAGCACCTTTCCGCCGCCGATCTGCCCGCGCAGCGCCGAAATCTGTTGCGTGATGAACGTATCCGCCAGAGCCTTTGTCGTAATGCGTTCCATATGCTCGGGACGTATGTTGTTGTGCATATTATTCTCCATTCTGCCGCGAAGCGGCGGC
>JAAYJC010000210.1 GCA_012523085.1 Clostridiales bacterium | reverse complement strand
TTAGCATGATTACTTGTCTGCGGTTTTCATTTGTGATACAATAGCCGGGATTTAAAACAGCGGTCTTTTCAACAGATGGCGATTTTCATGTTATCATATTGGGTTTATGAAAGGGATGGGCGCATGTTTAGAAGAGTAAGAAACAACTATAGAAAAACAATTTTGCCGTTGAGTATTTTATCGTTGTTGCTTTGCGTTTTAATGCTAGCTCTATCCGGGTTCAGATTCGTTGATATTTTTAGAAGTCCGGCGCATCTGAAAGACATCGCTGTTGAGGACTTAAACGGATCATACGCGTTCATTAATGTAAGTGATATTGAGGGGACATTTGCCAGATATGGGGCTGTGGCTGCTGAAGGTGAGACGGATGTCGATATCGTCAGAAGATATTGCATTTATAAACTTGATGAAGACAAATACATGGGTATTGCCATTAAAGGAAAGCAGCTTGCAGATATTAATAAACTGGGGAATGCAATAGAGACATTTGGCGAAACACAGGCAAGGACAATGGATTTTGGTACGATGACCGGTACCGTACGCCCTATGAAAGACGAGCTTTATGACTTGCTTTGCGGATGGGCAAAAGAAACGATACTGACGGAACCTTCCGTTATACAAAATCCATATATGACAGAATCTGAAGAAGATACGCCGGAGCAAGAACAGTATTATCAGGAGCACGTTCTACCCTTGATCCTTGAAGTCGGCTATATGGGCGCCTGCCCCGCTGCGGTGGTTTATATCCTTTTCATATTGGCTGTTTTATTTTTGCTTGCGGCTGTCGTTTTGATTCTCACCATGGTTTTTGGCGTCTGGGATAATCCGGTTAGAAAGCTGGCATCCGTTGTGGACGCAAAGGCTTTGGAGAGGGATTTCAGCGAGGGAAAGAGCGTAGGCAATGCGATTCATATCGGACATGAATATATCTGGTGGTTTAAAAGGGCGAAAACAGATGTGATAAAAACGCCGGATGTCATTTGGGCATATCCAAGGAGCAAAAGGCTTGAGGGCGGTAAGCTCCGTTGGACAATTGTTTTGAAAACAGAGGACAGGAGAGAATACGGCATTGTTCTCGGTGAGTCCGAAAAGGTACAGGAAGCCCTTGAAGCAATAGAGGCAGAGGGCTATCTTGTTGGAATCGGTTTTGACAAGCAAAAACAGCAGCTTTTCGACAAAGACATTTCAGCATTCAAAGCCCGGATAAAAAGAGAGCGCAAAGAAAAAGATAATGCCAAACAAAAGGCGCAAGAGGAGAAGGAACAAGATCCCGATATATCCGAAGAAGCCTAGCATTCCGGCACGGCTAAAGATTGAGTAAATCCGCCGGGATAAGTTTCGGTTAACTAAGCTGAGAGCTTACAGCAGCGAAAACATGTTGGATTGTATTAAACAGGTCTATGGAATAAGCGGCGTACCGAAAAAGGGCACGCCGCTTATATGTTTTAACCGGTATATTTCTCTGATGTTTTATAGTAAGAGTATCGGACTTAATTCTATTTAAATCATCGGCGGAATTATAGATAAGGCCTGAACACTCCTCTCGGTATAAAGTAAGGCGCGTTTAGCATATTTATGCCGTATAAATTCTATGGAATAAAATATCTCGCAAAAACAGGTATTATTTTAAAAAAGGTGTTGACACATCAGGGGGATTGATGCTATATTATCAAAGCGTCATGCGGGGCAGACACTTTGCGTCATGCG
>JAAYJC010000209.1 GCA_012523085.1 Clostridiales bacterium | reverse complement strand
TGGTGCGCATTTAGCTTATTTAATAACCAGTACCGAGCATGGGGCGTCTTCAATGACCTTTTTAGCAACCGAGCCGAGGAAGAACCTTTTGATCGGATTCATGCCCCTGTGGCCCATAATAATCATATCGAATTTGCCCTGTTCCGCGGTTTCGACAATCTGATGACTCGCGTCGCCTACAAGCAGCGTTTTTTCCGTTTTCAAATCGGAGCAATCCAGGCTTTCCACCAACTCGTCAAGGGTTTTGGTGTCACGCTTCGTCTTCAAGTCTATCATCGTGCTCACCACCGAATAATACTCATCCTTAATGATGGTTCCGCTTGTGTGGGTAAAAGCGATATCGCTTTTTAGTTCGACAACAATCAAAAACGTGATTTCACTTCCGCACTTTCTTGCCAATTGCACAGCCTGCGCCGCGGCGTTTTTGGATGTTTCGGATCCGTCGACCGGAACCAGTATCTTTTTAACATTCATAGTACCGCTCCTTTTTATCTGTTAAAGGTATATTAACACAAGTTATTCCACCATACAATATTACAATCGCAATCTCGTGTTCAGCGCTCTCCGATATCAAGCGCGATCTGGTGAGCTGTACGTGTTGCTTCATAAATGTTCTTCGTGTCAAGGCAGTCGCCGATCTGATGGAATATGGGCGCGAGGAAACGGAGCGTATCTGCCTCCGCACGGCGTGGGCAGAGCCCCAGCGCATTAACAACCGTGTCCGCTTCAAATAGCTTCATTCCGCTAATGTCTTGAGCAAGAACACCTTTTTCATTTATTTCCACGACTTTTGTGCTAAGCGCAAGCTTAACACCCAGACGGTCCAGCTCGATGCCAATGGCCTGACCGTGTAAAATATTGTCGCCCGCATTGAGGCGCGGAAGCATTTCGATGATCGTCACATCGCGGCCAAGACCGGCAAGATAGATTGCCAGCTCGGTTCCGACAAGACCGCCACCCATGACGGCAACTTTTTTACGGGCTTTGTCGGGATCTGAATAAATGTCGACTGCGTCAATAACATTTTTCCTGCCGATACCCGGGATCTCCGGAACAACCGGCTTTGAGCCGAGCGCCGCGATTATCGCATCTGGACTTATGCGCTTCGCTAGATCTTTTGTAACCTCCGTATTCAGGCGAACATCAATATTCTCTTTGTAAACCCGGCGTGTCATCAGATCAATGTATTCTTGCAGATGCTTTTTAAACGGGACATTTTGTTCGCATAGGAGCACACCGCCCAGCCGGTTTGTTTTCTCACATAATATGACCTCATGTCCGCGCTTTGCGCAGGTGACGGCCGCCTCCATGCCGGCTATGCCGCCTCCGGCAATCAAAACCTTCTTCTTCTTCGCCGGTAGTCTTGCGTATTTCTGCTCGGACTCGTCGGAGATTTCGGGATTTAATGCGCAGACGATCTGGCCATGTACAAGCAGGCTTGAAAAACAGGTAAAGCAGCGCATACACCGAATAATCTCATCCTCAAGCCCTTCTCTGGCCTTATTCGGCAGATCGGGATCGCAAATGATGCCGCGTGCCAGTTCAACAATATCGGCCTTTCCGGAAGCGATAATTTCCTCCAGCATCTCCGGATCGGAGAGCGCACCTACTGTTGCAACCTTGGATAGCTTAACAACCTTTTTAATCTCTGCAGCGTATCTGACGTTCACACCGTCTTCAAGAAACATCGAGGGATGCGTTACCGTGAATACGCGGGCATCCTCGTGAGAGCCGGCTGAGACATGAATCAGATCAACAATGCCGTCAAAGGCTTTGGCGATTTTACAGCCGTAATCTATGCCGTAACCGCCCTCGTATACCTCGCTGCCGGAGATACGAAGCTCTATCGGGTAATCCGGCCCGACGGCGCTCTTTACAGCGCGGACGATCTCCAGCGGGAAACGCATGCGGTTTTCGAAGCTGCCGCCGTATTCATCGGTCCGGTGGTTGAGCGTCGGAGACATAAACTGGTGCATCAAAAAACCGTGGGCCGCGTGCAGCGTAACCATACCGAAGCCACAGTATTTCGCCTTGAGCGCTCCATCGACATGCTGTTTTACGATGCGGTCCATATATGTACGCGTCAGCGCTTTCACCAGAACTGGAGCCTGGCCGAGCGCGCCCTCTACGCGCTCATCCTGCGGTCCGTATATCTCGTTACCGTCATGATAGGAAACGGAGGAAGCGGAGCCGGCATGAAACATTTCGAGGGTTGCGACGGCTCCGTGGCGGTTGATCTGTGAGGCAAGCCGGTTTAACGCCGGCATCAGACCCTTGTCCTCCATCAGCATCGCATATGCGCCGTGGACGCCGTGCTCCGAATCGACCATGGCATCACCGACACAGACGGAGCCTGCCCCGCCCTTGGCCTTTCGCTCATAATATGACATGGTCTCGTTTATCGGCCGGTGCGCAGGATCCGCGTAGAAAACACCGGTAGGAGCCGCAAAAATTCTATTTCGGAACAAAGTGCCCGCCAGTACAATCGGGGAAAACAGGTTCGGATACTTACACTTATACATTTTTCCGTTCCTTTCATTGATTTATCGTGTGACGCAGCAGCGCCGCCTAACTTCGCCGGCCGGTACCGTAAAGGCGCGCTTATGCGCATGGCCGCTTCTTCACATTTTCAATCTTTTTGTGCTATGTACGTGCAATATCGCAATTCTGTCTCTTAAAATAATCCTTTTTCTGTAATCTGAGCATAACGGTTGCCTTTCGTAAAGTCAAGCGATTTATGATTGAAAATTGAGCAAGCTGCTGCCGATTAAAGAGTGCCGCATTTTCACCGGACTAAATCAGCCAAAACCCGAATAATCGTTGAAATACCGCAGATGAAGCAATATACTAAATACATATTATAGCAGCGCTCCGGTTGC
>JAAYJC010000025.1 GCA_012523085.1 Clostridiales bacterium | reverse complement strand
TATTTTCCGTTTCGGTTGCACGCCGCGACAATGATTTGTCCGTTTCGCAGCAGTTTATCCGTTATCCTTCGGATTTTCTTAAAATCCAGAGGGTCGACTGTCCCGAGACTGAGGTTGATCACAGGAATATTTTTTTTCAAACACCATTTCAGCGCCGCAAAAAGCTTTCCGCATGTGGTTTTCATAAGATTATCGGAAAAGACGCGCACGCTGCAAAACTCGGTATCGGGCGCATATTTCCTGATGATTCCTGCTACGGTCGTCCCGTGATTAGTGGTTATTTTTTCTTCCGGCTTTCGCCGGCGCACACAGCCTCTTTTGGTGACGCACATATCGTACCTAAGCGGTCCGATCGAGAACATTTCCGGAATGATCCCGTCGTCTATCACGGCAACTAACATATCGGCTCCCTGAATTTTTCCTGCTGATACCTAAAAAGCTCGGCATAGCGGTTTTTGTTCCGGATAAGCTCCGACTGCGTCCCCTGCTCGATGATCCTGCCGTTTTCGATGACGACGATCCTGTCCGCGAGCACGATATTGGATAGCCTGTGCGAGGTAAATAGCGTCGTTTTACCTTCGCAGAGTCGCTTTAAGCCCTCAAACACCCTGTGCTCCGCCTCGGGATCGAGATTGGAGGACGGCTCGTCTAGAATGAGCGCGGTGTTGCGGCGGTAAAAAGCGCGTGCAAGCGCGACCTTCTGGTTTTGGCCGCCGGACAACTCCGCGCCGTCGTCTTTGAATATGCGGGTCAGGTATGTATCGAGACCGCCCGGCAATCTTTCCAGCAAATCTTTCGCGTCGCTGTCAGAAAACGCCTTATATATCGCACCGTCGCCGCCAGTACGGTCCCGGTCGGCGAGTTGCATATTCTCGCGAAGGGTAAAACCGTAGTTCTGCATATCCTGAAAATATACGCTGAACGCGTGCCGCAAGGTTTTCAGCTCATATTCGCGTATGTCTGTTCCGTTGATTTTTACGCTTCCCTGGTCGACGTCGTAAAAGCGCAGCAGCAGCTTGATCAGCGTACTTTTTCCCGAACCGTTCAGGCCTACGAGCGCGACCTTTTCACCTCCGGCGATCGTGAAGCTGATGTCCTCCAATACATTTCGCATTGTGCCCGGATACGCGAAGGTCACGCCGCAAAATTCGATCGTTCCCACGGCGACAAGCATTTTTCCGCCGTTATTCACCACGCGGTTTTGAAATGTGTCCAGAGCCTTGATGTTCGCGATCCGAAGCTTGTCGTCGTAGATCTGCAATGCGGAGGAAGATAGGGCAAAAACACTCGCGTTGAGCTGCACCGCAAGGCCGGTGTAGAGCGAATAATCGCCCACCGTCGCGCCGCCGGACAGCACGCGGAAACAAACGACTATAGTGATGCCGAGAATTGCGAGCTCGGGAAGTAGCTCGAGAATTCCGGTAAGGATACTGCGTTTTCTGAGCATTTTGCGCCGCGCGCCGAAAAGCGCGTTCCATATACCGGCGTAGCGTTCTTTCAAATAGCCGCCCGCGTCAAACAGGCGGATGTCCTGCGCGTGCTGCCGCGTGGTGGATATGCTGTGTATATAGCTTTTGCGCCGCTCTCCGTTCAATTGCTCCACGCTGAGCTTGAATAGAGATTTCGTATACCTAACGCCGGCAATCGCCGACGGGAACGCGGCCAGAAGCACGGCAATGCCATAAAGCGGATTGCTTCCGCAAAGCACCGCGAAGGTGCCCGCAAACGTAATGCATGAGCTGATGCATTCCAGCACGTTCCAAAGGATATTAACGAGCGAATACGAATCGCGTGAAGCTGCCGTCAGCTTGTCATAATACGCGGGATTGTCAAAAAACTCGATATCGGTGCTCAGCGCTTTTTCCATCATTTGCATGGTGATCTGCCGACTTATCAGCTCGCCGTGCATCGTCTGGCAGTATTGGATCGCCTTCCTAATACCGGCGTATAAGCGCCCGTGAGCAAATCAAGTATGTACTTGACAAGAAACGAGGAGAGGATCACGTAGGCCGGTGTTGCGATCCGGCCGATCAAACGCACAAGGGTATAGAAACGCGAAGCCTTCCAGGATAGCACGAGACAGTATGCCATCGTCGAAAAAAAGCCGTCAGCCCGTCCCTTCCGAACTTGCCTTTTCCGCTTTCGGCCTTCATAACGTTCCCCCTGTCTTTTGTGCAACATTGAAGTTAAGCAGCGGCCAGCAAATGATGTAATGTTAGGCCAATGCTTCGCGCTGTTAGGATCAATTCCAGGGATGAATTATACGATAGAATTCCTCGTTATTTTAATAAAAAAACGATTGTCCGTTATCTTTTACCGATAGTTGAGCTAAATGATACTTTTAAAGATTATCATTCCCTTAATTTAACACAACTCTAATCATTCTGTTCCTCAAGGTAAACACTGTACAGTGATTGAATGAGTTCCGCCGTTCTCGCAGCATCCTGGGTATCTGAGAAAAACGCCTGGACTTCCTCCGTGATGATCGAACTTATAAACGACGATGGTGACGGCGCTTGCCTTTCTGCGTCAGGGGATAAGCTAGACCGACTATAAGGCGGTATGTAAGACGCCAGCGGCGTGCGTACGGGTAACCGCGCTTCGTCAATAAAATTTAAAATTCCTCGAATTCAAACAGTGTGTATGGTTTAAAGCCGTCATCTAAATATAGCAAGATATTCGTACCAAATGTACTAGTGCTTTTTATCATATTTTGAATAAAGCTATCAAGGGTAGAGCGTTTCAATGGCAGCATCACAAGGTCACCGGAAGCACGAGCCATGAAATTAAGCGACCACAGTTGGTCGATAAATTCCCTCGCACCGTCAAGGTTCTTAGAGTTTTCCGATACCGCAACTAGAAATTCCATATATACAGAAGCCGAATCTGCGCCCGGTATCCCGATAAACGTGATTTCTTCGCCATCTATATATAACTGAAAAAGTATTTAAAATACCGGGATAATATGGTATAATAGAACCGGTGATGAAAGATGCAAAAAGCTGAGATAACAAATACACACGGCGAAACGATAGATAGTCTGAAGAAAGCGAAAACAACCCACCAAAACATCCCGAAAGCGCAGACAAAAATAACGGTCATCATGATGTGTATGGACGGGCACGGTGTATTGGAAATAACCCGCATCTTAAAGATGAGCAACACAACAGTGGGAAACTATATCAAGCGATTTAACAGGGGTGGATTAAACGAGGTTCTTGATTACGTAAAAGCCAGCGGCGCACCGTGCAAATTAAGCGAAGAAGAGCGCAAAATTTGCTTCGAAGTATTTCAACGGTCGCCTAAAGATGCCGGAATCGGGGTCAGTGAGAACCGGACATCCCCTCTGATGCAGGAATTCATCGAAAATGAGTTCGGGAAGAGATTAACAACAACAGGAATTCAGAAGATGGTACATAGAATGGGCTTTTCATTTACACGGCCAACCTACACGCTCGCAAGAGCTGATAAAAAAAATCAAAGAGTTCGAGGATGACTTCCAGAATTTGCTATCAAGCGTTGATGAGCACACAACAATACTTTTCGAAGATGAAAGCTATATCCGTGATTATCAGGCGCTGTGTGCAACTTGGTTCTTGAAGGGGTAGCAAAAGAAGGTCAAGACTTACGGGCAACATAAAGGTGTTGGACTATTTGGTGTGCTCGATTATCAAAAAGGAAGAGTATTG
>JAAYJC010000208.1 GCA_012523085.1 Clostridiales bacterium | reverse complement strand
CTTTCTTTTTCGGGAAATATATCGGTCAGCATGCACATTGGCGGTTCTGAAAACCTTGTCTGCTGCAGTATTGTGTATTATAGCTGATTTCCGGTTCCGGCATACATTACCTGACCTGCCAGGCTTCCGGAATAAACAAATCGTCATATACATAGATCGCATATTTATCCGTCATCCCGGCTATATAGTCGCATACAATCCGGTCGGCGTTATTCTGCTCAAGAAGAGACAGGTAGTCGGCCGGTAAAAGGTTTTGATTGGTCATATAGTGATCATAAAGCTTTTCCAGTATCCCCTTGATTTTAATTTCTTCACCTTTGGCAACCGGATTCCGGTATACCCGTTCGAAGAGAAAGTTTCGAAAGCGCTCCATGATCATAAACATATCCGGACTCATATTGACATCACCGGAATCCCGGCTGGTTTCTATGACATCCACAATAGCCGCATTCAGGCGTCCTGAGTAATTATTGCCGGTTGCCTCGACGATTTCTTTCGGAATATCACTCGGCTTGAGGATTCCCGCCCTGACTGCGTCATCCATATCATGGCTGATATAGGCGATCCGGTCGGAGAGCCTGACGATTTTGCCCTCCAGCGTATGCGGGTCGCTCGGACCGGTGTGGTTGAGAATCCCGTCACGGACCTCCATGCAGAGGTTCAGACCCTTACCATTTTTTTCAAGCGTATCGACAACGCGCAGACTCTGCCGGTTGTGCGTAAAACCCATGGGGCATATTTCGTCCAGTGCCCGTTCGCCCGCATGGCCGAACGGGGTATGACCCAAATCGTGACCCCAGGCAATCGCCTCAGCAAGATCCTCGTTTAAGCGCAGAGAACGAGCGAGTGTTCTTGCAATCCGCATGACCTCAATCGTATGGGTCATTCTCGTCCTGTAATGGTCTCCTTCGGGCTGCAAGAAAACTTGAGTTTTATGTTTTAAACGGCGGAATGCTTTGGAATGTACAATCCTGTCGATATCACGCTGATAGCATGTCCGGACCGTACAGGGTTCCTCATACCTTTTGCGACCGGCCGAACAGGCCGATCTCATTGCCTGGGGAGCCAGAGTTATTTCTTCGAATTCTTCCTGCTGCTGTCTGCATGTTTTCATTGTTACCGTCCATAGCATTGTGGTTTATACTTTATATATACAAAAAATAATCCTCTTTTCCTCTTTTTTTGAGAATATATTTTAAATATTGTGAAATGCATTGTTTGGGTATTCCAAAAAGCGAGGGTTTTGTGGTATACTACGGCATGTGGATACACCTGTATTTTTAAATAGGAATGAAAGGCCATTCTCCCTGTTTTAAGGGTGATGGATTGTTTATGTCATTGGCTGGCCGGAAAGGATTGATCATCCTATGAAAAAAGTTGCCGTCATTATGGGATCCGACAGCGATTTACCTGTTGTACTCGGTGCGGTTGAAAAACTTAAATCATTTGGGATTTCTTACGAAATCAGGGTTATTTCCGCACACCGCACACCCGAGGCTGCTGAGGAATTTGGCCGTAAAGCAATTGAGAGAGGCTTCGGAGTGATCATTGCAGCTGCAGGAAAAGCAGCTCATTTGGCCGGTGTAATTGCTGCTTACACGACTTTACCTGTAATCGGACTGCCCATCAAGTCCACTTTTATGGACGGATTGGACAGTTTGCTTTCTATGGTCCAGATGCCGGCAGGTATCCCTGTCGCGGTCGTAGCCGTCGGCGGAGCGGAAAACGCCGGTATTCTTGCGGCTCAGATTTTAGCTTTATCGGAGCCTGATCTGGCAAAAAAACTGGCCGTGTTTAAACGCAGTATGGCGGAGGAGTATGCGGCCAAGGATAGAAAGATGCAATCGGAGTCGTTTTAACCATAGAAAAGGATTGTTTACTTGGCGTTAAATGTTTTTTTCCGACGGTCGGATAAAGGTTCTGCATTGGAAGCCGATCCAGGCAGCAAAATGGAGGTCAGGAATGGAGATCAAAAGCATCGACAGAAGTTTCAGTGACAGCTACAAAAAAGCGGGTGTGGATGTTACATCGGGTTACGAGGCGGTAACGCTGATGAAGGAACACGTTGAACGGACGATGACGCCGGAGGTTTTAACATCGATCGGCGGATTTGGCGGTCTGGTTGTTCCCGACTTGACGGGTATGAAAGAACCGGTACTGGTTTCGGGAACCGACGGCGTTGGAACAAAGCTGAAGGTTGCTTTCTTAATGGATAAGCATGACAGCGTCGGAATCGACTGTGTCGCTATGTGCGTAAACGATATCGTCGTCAGTGGTGCGCGTCCGATGTTCTTTCTGGATTATATCGCCATGGGGAAAAATATACCCGAAAAGGTAGCGCAGATCGTGTCCGGCGTTGCTGATGGATGCTTGAAGAGCGGATGCGCGCTTATCGGTGGCGAAACGGCTGAGATGCCGGGGTTTTATCCCCAAAACGAATACGATCTGGCCGGATTTGCGGTTGGTATTGTCGATAAAGGCAAAATTATTGACGGCCACGAGATTGAAAATGGCGACAGACTGATCGGATTGGCGTCAAATGGCCTGCATTCAAACGGCTTTTCGCTAGTACGCAAGGTTTTTGATATAGAAAATGCGGATTTAAGCGAATACATCCCGGAGCTCGCCTGTACGCTTGGGGAAGAATTGCTTAAACCAACACGTATATACGCCAAAACCGTCATGTGCATTACGCGTACACTGGGTCACAAAATCAAGGGAATGGCGCATATTACCGGTGGTGGCATTATCGAAAACGTACCGAGGATGCTTCCTGATGGGATGAAAGCGGTTATCACACCTTCTTCAATCCCGACCTCACCGATTTTCAGCCTGATCTATGATAAAGGGCAAATCCCGCTCAAAGATATGTACAATACATTCAACATGGGCATAGGATTTGTCATGGCTGTCGCAAAAGACGATGTCGGAACAGTTTTAGAATCTTTGGTTCAGGCCGGTGAACGACCATATGTGATCGGTTGCTGTCTGAAAGGCGAGAAAGGAGTGGAATTTAAATGGTAAAGATCGCCGTGCTTGTTTCGGGCGGCGGCACGAATCTGCAGGCGATTTTGGACTCGATGCTGTTTGGCGAAATCAAAAATTGTGAACTCAGAGCAGTGATTTCTTCATCACCGAAGGCTTACGCACTGACGAGAGCGCAAAATGCCGGGATACCGCACTATGTTGTAGACAAAAAGAATTACCCTAACCGCAGGACATTTACCGATGCGATTGTCGATATGTTAACAGATATGGACATTGAGCTCGTGGTACTCGCCGGGTTTTTATACATTCTGACTTCGCGCTTTACGACCGTTTTTGAGGGAAAAATCATCAATATCCATCCCTCGCTGATTCCCTCGTTTTGCGGTGAAGGATATTACGGTATCCATGTGCATGAAAAGGTGTTGGAGTATGGCGTAAAGCTGACCGGAGCGACTGCGCAGTTTGTCACCAAAGATACCGATGCGGGTCCCATTATCCTCCAGAGGGCAGTTGAAGTTAAGCAAGACGACACGCCATTGACGCTTCAACGCAGAGTAATGGAAGAAGCCGAATGGAGAATTCTGCCTCAAGCGATCTCTCTTTTCTGTGAAGGCCGTTTGAAAATTGAAGGCCGAATCGTTAAAATTTTAGACTAACGGCTGCGAAACACCCGATTGGTTTACATAAGTGAAAGAGGTGCCGTATGGAACTATCCGAGGTATTAAAAAATAACGATTATCCTGGAAGAGGTATTTTCATCGGCAGAAGCTCCGATGACAGGAAAGCCGTTATCGTGTATTTTTTAACGGGTCGCAGCGAAGGAAGCCGCAACAGGATTTTTGTCAACACCGTTGACGGAATCCGGACGGAATCGTTTGACGTTTCGAAGCTTCCGGATCCGTCCTTGTATGTTTATTCGGCGGTCAGAATGTGCGGCGATTCGACGATTGTGACAAATGGAGACCAGACGGACACCATTTGCGCGTTCTTATCGGAGGGAAAAACGTTTGAGGACGCGCTGAGAACGCGAACTTTCGAACCTGACGCTCTTTATACCCCAAGAATTTCTGGGATTGTGTACGCGGACGGTACCTATAAGCTGTCGATTCTGAAAAGCATGTCCGACAGATCATCTAATGTTCTTCGCTTTTTTTACGAATATATGCAGCCTGCTGCCGGTACAGGACATCTGATCCAAACATACAGAGGTGACTTAAACCTCGTTTTGCCGTTTGCAGGCGAACCTATTCAGACTGAATTTTTAGGAGACATTGAATCCTTTGCCAATGACATTTGGTCCGCGCTGAACACGGAAAGAAAAGTGTCGCTTTATGTACGCTACATCAATATAGACGGCGGAGAATATCAGACGATACTGATCAACAAAAACAGATAGGGAGGTCAGGAAATGGCTAAGGAAATGGAACTGAAATACGGTTGCAATCCGAATCAAAAGCCCGCGCGCGTTTTTATAAATAAGGGTGCGCTTCCTATCGAGGTCCTTTCGGGGCGGCCGGGTTATATCAATCTGCTGGATGCATTAAACAGCTGGCAGCTGGTCAGAGAACTGAGTCTGGCGACCGGATTACCGGCCGCCGCTTCCTTCAAGCATGTCAGCCCCGCCGGAGCGGCGGTAGGGCTTCCTATGGACGATATACTTAAAAGGATCTATTTCGTCAAGGGTATGGAACTCAGCCCCATGGCTTCTGCGTATGCAAGGGCGAGGGGGGCCGACAGGATGTCCTCTTATGGAGACTGGGCGGCGCTCTCCGGCGTATGCGATGAACAAACCGCAGCGATTTTGTCCAAAGAAGTTTCCGATGGGATCATAGCTGCGGGTTATACGGATAAAGCATTGGAAATATTAAAGAAGAAGAGAAAGGGTGCGTACAATATTGTACGCATGGACATGTCGTATGACCCCGTGAAGCTGGAGCATAAGGATGTGTTCGGCATTACCTTCGAGCAGGGGAGAAACGATCTTAGCATCGGGGAAGAGATGCTGTCTAATATTGTCACGAAGGAAAAGAGTCTGCCGGAATCGGCTAAACGAGACCTGATCACGGCCTTAATCACGCTGAAATATACACAGTCTAATTCAGTCTGCTTTGTATGCAACGGACAGGCCATCGGAATAGGGGCAGGTCAGCAATCCAGAATCCATTGTACGCGGCTTGCGGGATCCAAAGCCGACAACTGGTGGCTGCGTCAGCATCCGAGAATGCTCGAGCTTCCGTTTAAAGAAGGTATCGCCAGATATACAAAGGACAATGCGATTGATGTGTTGCTATCGGACGATTATATGGACGTATTGTTGAATTGGGAACAATATTTTACGGTAAAACCCGAGATACTGGGCGGAGATGAAAAACGCGAGTGGTTGAAATCGTTGGACAACGTCGCTTTGGGTTCGGATGCGTTTTTCCCGTTCGGAGACAATATCGAACGCGCGCGCAGAAGCGGCGTTCAATACATTGCGCAGCCGGGTGGAAGCGTCAGAGACGACATGGTGATCGACATCTGCGACAAATACGGGATTGTTATGGCGTTTACGGGGATGCGGTTGTTTCACCATTGATATGTGGGAGATGAATGTCAATGACTGTTCTGGTTGTAGGTGGCGGAGGGCGCGAACATGCAATCTGCCATTTTCTGAAGAAAAGCCCGAAAGTTAGAAAATTGATCTGTGCGCCGGGAAATGGGGGCATAGCCGATATCGCCGAATGCGCACCTGTGAAGGCCACGGATATTGAAGGTATGCTTGCGCTCGCCAAAGAAAAACATGTGGACTTCGTAATGGTGGCACCGGATGATCCCCTAGCTGGCGGAATGGTTGACGCCTTTGAGGAAGCGGGCCTGCCCGCATTCGGGCCGAGAAAAAGTGCGGCAATACTGGAGAGCAGCAAGGTATTTTCAAAAGCTTTGATGCAAAAATATAATATCCCAACAGCCCGATATGAGGCGTTTGACGACATGGAAAAAGCGCTTGCTTACATACAAGGCAAAGAAACACCGATTGTCATAAAGGCCGACGGGCTGGCACTCGGAAAAGGCGTTATTATCGCACAAACAACGGAAGAAGCAAGGGCGGCCGTTTACGAAATGATGCAGGATAAACGGTTTGGGGATTCCGGCTCGCGTGTGGTCATTGAGGAATATATGACAGGTCCTGAGGTGACGGTGTTGTGTTTCACCGACGGAAAAACCATTGTCCCAATGCCTTCCTCCAGAGATCATAAACGGGTTTACGATAACGACGAGGGTCCGAACACAGGCGGGATGGGCGCATTCTGCCCGAGTCCGGATTACACACCCGAGGTTGCCGAAATTTGTATGGAGACGATATTTTTACCCACAATTAACGCGATGAAAGCGGAAGGGAGGACCTTCAAGGGCGTCTTGTACTTTGGACTGATGCTAACGCCGGACGGACCGCGTGTCATCGAATACAACGCACGATTCGGAGACCCCGAAACGCAACCGGTTCTGTCGCTTCTCGATACGGACATTTTTGACATATTTGACGCAGTCGTGAATGAAAAGCTTGGGGATATAGATATCAAATGGAAAAGCGGTGCAGCGTGCTGTGTCGTGCTGGCCAGCGGGGGTTATCCAAATCAATACCAGACCGGATATCCGATCGAAGGCCTTGACAGCATGAAAAACGATGTGATGGTTTTTCATGCCGGAACCAGAAAGAATAATGGAGGGTACTTTACCTCCGGTGGGCGCGTTCTTGGTGTAACAGCTGTCGCCGGGGACTTGAAAACAGCTGTAAGCAAAGCATATTCGGTATCCGGACAAATATACTTTAAAGATATGCAGTACAGAAAGGATATCGGAAAGGGGGTCTGATTTGCCGAATGAAAGATGCGGAAAAAACGGCAAATCGATACATACATTGAAAACAACAAAGAAATCGAGAATAAGCAGGCTGATCAGGCTCTTTATCGAACGTAACCGAAGGCAGATCAGGGATCACAAGGTGTTGTTTGTCATTTATCTCGTAATCCGTCTCATGGTTATTGCTGTCATGATTACGGAGCTGCTGAGTCAATCGTATTACAATGTATTTTTCTGCATTTTAACGCTGGTTTTGCTTATGATCCCTTCCTTTGTTGAAAAAAGGATTAAAATTGATGTTCCGGACGTTCTGGAAATTATCATCCTGTTATTCATATTCGCCGCTCAAATTCTGGGTGAACTGCAGGAGTATTATCTGACATTTCGTTATTGGGATACAATGCTGCATGTCGTCAACGGCTTTCTCTGTGCAGCAATCGGGCTTGCGCTGATCGACATCCTTAATAACAGCCCGCGGTTTTCGATAAGTCTTTCACCTGTTTATGTAGCGCTTACCGCTTTTGCATTTTCGATGACTGTCGGTGTGATTTGGGAGTTCTTTGAGTTTGGAATGGATCAAATTTTCCATACCGATATGCAGAAGGACACGATCATTCAAAGTATATCTTCTGTCGTGCTCAATCCGGAGGGGCGCAACGTCGCAGTCACACTGCATATCGATAACATTGTCGTAAACGGCGAGACCTGGAACTACGGCGGTTATATTGATATCGGTCTGATCGATACGATGACGGATCTGCTGGTAAATTTCATCGGTGCCGTGGTTTTTTCCGTGATCGGCTATTTTTACATAAAAAGCAAGGGCAGAGGCCGGTTGGTCAAGCAGTTTATCTTAACAAAAATGAATGACGTAGCCCATGCAAAGAAATAGCACAGATATGAATTGGTTATTTATTCATAAAACAGATGATAAATAGAATATGCGAAGGTTTTTTCGTCCTTTTTGGCAGCAGCCTGAAAAAAACATTATGAAAGCGATTGCCGATATCAGCCGGTTCGCCCAAGCATCAGCGGGGCGGGCCGGTTTTTGCGCAGTTATCTTATATGAGAGTTAACGGTACGGACCGGTTATGGGATACAAAATCTGAGTCGGTATGAAATACTGTTCTTAAGCTAAGTTGAAAAACAGAGCTCTGTGATTATGACCTTTTCTAACTGTAATATTTGATATAAAACACCTGCTTTATATACTACACTCCGGAGGAAACAGGAAAATAGCAAAAAATATGGTATAGATTAGGTTTGCATAAAATCGATCTCAACACCGGATCCGGTTAGTTCCTTGTTCGTGATTTTGTTTATTTAGATTAATTCCGCTGGATAATTTGATATTTTTTATTGATATTTCACATAAAATGAACTATGATAATTATGCAAATATGACATAATTGTGTTTCGTTATCAGAATCACAGCAACCGCGTGTCCGGTATACATGCATTATTTTATAGAGAAGGATGATTTATGATTACGGAAAAAGAAAATTGGAAGCGAATGATGAAGGGCGAAATGCCGGAATTTCTTCCGAAGTATGACATGCTGAACTGGTCTGTTATGAGTTCAGCGTTTATGCGGGAAAGAAAACCGGGTGTCGGCGGCGTTGATATGTTCGGTGTTGAGTTTGTTCCGACGCAGGAAGGCGCGGCTATGCCGAAGCCGGGAAAATTTCTGCTCGACGACATCAGAAAATGGCGGGATGTTATCAAAGTACCCGATATATCCAATATTGATTGGGAAGCGCTGGCGAAAAAGGACCTGGAAAAAAAGGATGTTGAGAACAACCCCGTTATTCTGGGAACCGGCGGCGGTTTATTTCAGCAGCTCATGTCTTTCATGGGTTTTACGGAAGGGTGCTGCGCGCTGATTGAAGAACCGGAGGAAGTCAATGCGCTGCTTGATTATTTGAATTCGTTTTATCTTGAGGTGGCCAAACACACGATCAGACACTACAAGCCCGACGGTTATTATATGCTTGACGATAATGCGACGGCGCTCAATCCCTTCATTTCACGGAAAATGCACAGGGAACTGTTTATGCCTTATTATAAAACCCATGCTGATCTGGCCAGAGAGAACAACCTTTATATACAAATGCACGACTGTGGGCGCTGTGAAGATTTCATTGACGATTGGCTTGAGCTAGGCGTGGTGTCCTGGGATCCCGCGCAGTCCATGAACGATCTTCTCGGGATTAAAGCAAGGTATGGTAAAAAAATTGTTATCTGCGGTGGTTGGGATTACAGCGGGCCGATCAGTTGGCTCAGTACAGATGATAACTTATTGAAAGACGCGCTTGCGGAATACGTTGATACATACGCGCCCGGCGGCGGATTTGCCTTTATGGCAACCGTAATGGGAAAGCCGGACGACGAGGATTATAAGCGAAAAATGAAGCTCATCGACGATTTTTATCTCGATTATGCCAGGGATTACTACAAAACACACTAATAGGTTTAAGGGGTTAAGCCGTTAAAAGAAAGAGGTGAAAGCTTCGTGTTGACCGAGAAGGAAAACTGGAAAAGAATGCATCAGGGTGAGATGCCGGAATTTCTGCCGAAATACGACATGATGAACTGGAATGTGATGTGCTCGCTGATGATGGGCGGCGGAGACAGAAAAATGGGGGACGGTAAAAGCTTTACGGACATTTTCGGTGTTGAGTTTGTGCCCACCAAGGAAACGGCGGGGGGACCTATCCCGATACCCGGAAAGTTCATCCTAGATGACATCCGAAAATGGCGTGATATCATCAAGGTTCCGGATATTTCCAACGTAGACTGGGAAGCGTTGGCGAAAAAGGATCTTAAGGATAAGAATGTGGAGAACAATCCGGTTCAGGTCCATGCAGGCGGCGGACTTTTTCAGAATCTTATGAGCTTTATGGGTTTTACCGAAGGCATGTGTGCGATGTGCGAAGAACCCGATGAAGTCATTGAACTTCTTAACTATATAAACGATTTTACGCTGGAAGTCGAAAAGAACATGATCAGGTATTATAAGCCCGACGGTTTTTCCATCGGAGATGACAATGCCACAGCTTTGAACCCCTTCATCTCACCGAAGATGTATAGGGAGATGATTAAACCGTTCAATAAGGTTCTTTGCGATATCGCATTGGATAACGATTTGTATATTCAAATGCATGACTGCGGCCGCTGTGAGGACTTCATCGACGACTGGCTCGAGTTGGGTATCACCTCATGGGATCCTGCACAGGTCAGCAACGATCTGAAGGGGATCAAGAAAAAATACGGCAGAAAGCTGATTATGTGCGGCTGTTGGGATACCAGCGGACCGGCAAGCTGGCTGCATAGCGACGATCAGGTGTTAAAGGACGCTCTGGCCGAATACATTGATACCTTCGCACCGGGCGGAGGCTTCGCATACGGGCCATATGTGATGGGGGCTATCGGTGACGAAAACGCCAAGCGGAAGATGAAAATCATCGATGATTTTTACATTGATTACGCAAGAGATTATTATAAAACACATTGAGACAGCATTACAAGACGGGCAGCGGTGGTTAAAAAGGACCATCTCTGTCCTGATTGTTTGGCCATAAAGGCCGATTATCCCGGCCATTTGTGTAGTCTCATGGCTGCTGCGGTCATTCGAATTCAGATTACATGAGACAGAAAAAATTATTGACATTTTCTTCTTAAAGCTTTACAATATTCATTGCAAATGCAAATCATTTGCAATGAATATTGTAAAGGAAGTTGATCATGAAAAGGCTTTTTTCCGCAACGGCTTGCCTGCTAATCTTTTTTAGCTTTGCCTTTTTATCGGCATGCGCAAGGCAAAGTGAGCGCAACCCGGCGGGAGGAAAACCGATTATTGCCGTTTCGATCGTTCCCGAACGAACCTTTGTTGAGGCGGTATGCGGTGATTTGGTTGAGGTTATAACTATGATACCGCCCGGAAACAGCCCGGAAAACTATGAGCCGGCGCCGGAATTAATGGAGAAATTCAGTGACGCCGAGGTGTATTTTGCGATAGGTGTGCCCACCGAGCAGGCAAATATACTGCCAAGCGCAGGTGATGTAGCGGTCGTTTCTTTGCACGATGAGGTTGAATCTATATACCCGGAGAGGACTTTTGCTGAAGGGGAAAGGGACCCGCACATTTGGCTTTCGCCGAAACGTGTAAAGGTCATGATCGACATAATCGCAAGGGAAATGGCAAAGATTGACCCGAATAACGCCGATACCTATCACCTCAATGCGAAGGCCTATATCAAGCAGCTCGATGAGCTGGATAAACAGATCATCGACGCGCTGAGCGGGTTGACCGTTAGAAAGTTTGTTGTATATCACCCGGCATTCGGATACCTCGCGGATGATTACGGACTGGAGATGTTTGCACTGGAGGAAGAGGGAAAGGAAGCCACGCCACAGCACCTTCAAAGTATGATCGATCTGGCAAAGGAAGAAAACATCAAGATAATATTCTATCAGGAGGAAATCGACAGCAGTCAGTCCAAGGCTTTCGCGGAGGAGCTCGGCGGTACTACGGTCAAGCTTGCGCCGCTGGCAGCAGACTACATCGATAACCTGAGGAGAATGGCTGAAGCATTGGCGGAGGGAATACAGTGACCCAAAATGCAGTTCACATAGACAATCTAACGGTATATTACGGGAAAACACCCGCTTTGACGAATGTCTGTCTGGATGTTGAGGACGGTGAATATCTGGGCATCATCGGGCCGAACGGCGGGGGAAAGTCCTCGCTGTTAAAGGCAATTTTAGGTCTTGTGCCCGCTGATTCGGGTGTTGTGGAAGTATACGGTCAAAAAGCCGGTAAAAATAAACCGGCGATCGGGTATGTACCGCAATTCGCTTTAATGGACCGGCATTTTCCCATCAGCATGCTGGAAGTCGTTTTAACGGGATTGATGAAGCCCGGTTTTTCTCCGTTGTTTCGGTTTACGCAAAAAGACAATAACAGAGCGCACGAACTGCTGGAAAGAGTGGGAATCGGAGCGCTTGCGAAGCGTCAAATTTCGGAGCTGTCCGGCGGAGAATTTCAAAAAATGCTGATCGCGAGGGCTTTGGCGGTTAGCCCGAGGCTTCTTCTCCTGGACGAGCCGACAGCCAGTGTGGACGCCGTATCAAGAGTTTCGATCTATCAGCTGCTTGAGGAGTTAAGCCGGGATATGACGATTGTCTTGGTAACGCACGATTTGCTGGCCATCTCATCTCAGGTCAAACGACTGGCATGTTTAAACGGGAAGCTCATTTATCATGGAAAACCGGAGCTGACCGAATCCATTGTCAACACCTTGTACGGTTGCCCGGTCGACCTGATTGCACATGGTGTGCCACACAGGGTGCTCAGGGAGCATGAGGAGGAAGAAAGTCAATGATTGACGCTTTACTGCACTATCGGTTTTTGCAAAACGCTCTGTTTGCCTGCATACTCGCGAGCATCGTCTGTGGTATCATCGGAGTGATTATTGTTGAAAAAAAGCTTGTGATGATGAGCGGCGGGATTGCGCACACCTCCTATGGCGGAGTCGGGCTTGGATACCTGATGGGTTTCACACCGATCATCGGCGCATTTATCTTTTCTGTCTGCGCGGCTTTAGGGATCGGCTATATCAAAAGAAAAGGTGGAAACCGCTCCGATCTAATCATAGCTTTATTCTGGTCCCTCGGTATGGCTCTTGGTATATTGTTCATCGCCATGATGCCGGGCTATCCGCCGGATATGGGATCATATCTGTTCGGCAGCATCCTGTCGGTAACAAAATCGGACCTGTCCCTGATGATCTGCTTGACTGTAATTGTAACGCTCGTCGTATTCATCTTCTATCAAAACTGGAAAGCCTATTTGTTCGACGATGAATTTGCCTCTATTATTGGCATGAAAACAGCGGTCATGGAGTATGCGCTTTTAGTATTAACCGCTATGACCGTTGTCGTCTTGATCAAGGTTGTCGGCATTATCCTTGTGCTGGCGCTGCTGGCAGCACCTGCGGCAGCTGCCGCCGCATTGACATCGAATTTGAAAAACCGCATCATTTACTCGATCATCTTCGGCACTGTGTTTTGTTTTGCGGGCCTTTGGATTTCATATGAATTGAATATCGCATCGGGAGCTGCGATTGTCACATTGTCTGTTGCCTGCTGTATGATCTTGTATACGGCGAAAGCAATTTGCGAAAAAATTAAAAAAAGAATGATTACAGCGGGCAAGTTATCATAGATTATAGGAGGGGCGCAATGGAAAAATGGGATTTCAGTGAAATCATTAAAAGCAGCGGACTGAAAAATACAAAGCACCGGATTTCAATTCTTGAAGCCCTGGAACGAAGCGACCGGCCCGTATCGGCCGACCAGCTTTATACCGAGCTTCGTTTAAGAAAAATGTCCGCAAATTTATCCACAGTGTATAGAACACTGGAAACGCTATGTGAAAAAAACCTTGTTTCAAAAGTGAATATACCGGAAGGCGATAGGACATTTTTTGAATTCAACAGGATGGTGCATAAACACTATTTGGTCTGCCTCAGCTGTAAAAAGTTTCTGGCTATAGAGCACTGCCCGCTCAGAAATTACGAAAAGACGCTTGAAGAAAAAACGGATTTTACGATTACAGGGCATAGGCTGAATGTTTTCGGCTACTGCCCGGAATGCAGGCAAAAGGAAGACCCGGTAAACGCGCTCTGATGCACATACGCTATATTGCCGGGATGTATTAACACTATTAAGCGGCCTCAAAGCGGCGAAATGGGGTTTAGTGTGATGAGAAATGCCGGCAGTGCAAAGCTGAGCAACGAATCTGAAATCGCAAAAAAATGCGACAGGTTCAGCTTACCTTGGACAGGGCTATTGGCGGCTGCAGCAGCTTATATGACTTTTAGCGTATTGAGATACCTGAATATCATCGCTGCAGGTGATTTTCAAACATTCAGCATCGTTTTCATCAGCATTCTGATGCAGGCATTTCCTTTTGTCCTGATCGGGGTTTTTATTTCGACGGCTATTCATGTTTTTATCCCGGATGCGTTTATCGTCAGGCTTTTCCCGGTAAAAAACGGACTCGGGTTTCTGACTGCGTTGTTTGCAGGATTGTTTTTCCCTGTTTGCGAATGCGCCGTTGTTCCGGTTGTGACCAGACTTGTGAAAAAGGGCGTAGCGTTGCCGGTGGCGGTCACGTTTATGCTCTCAGCACCGATTGTCAACCCCGTTGCAATCATATCGACAATATATGCTTTTCCCGGAAGGCCGGATATCATGCTCTACAGGATTGTGTTCGGTCTTCTGATCGCACTGATTACGGGGATCGTGCTTGTGCTTTTTCCCGCCGGAGAACCCGTTTTGCGAAAAGCAGACGAAAAGAATTCTAGATGCGGTTGCCCGGAAGAGGAGCATCACCACTTCGTTAAACACGGCAGAACACCGCATGCAAAAAATGAAGCGCTGAAAAAGCTCAGGATATTTTTCACACATGCAGGAGATGAGTTTTTCGCCGTTGGGAAATATCTGGTATTTGGCGCGTGCATGACAAGTCTCATACAGACGCTTATTCCAAAATCGATTTATGGCAGCCTGAGTTCGCTATACACGCTGCCGCTTCTGATTATGATGTCCGCTGCGTTTTTGTTTTCCGCCTGTTCGACATCGGACGCCTTTATCGCCAGAAGCTTTGTCGGGCGGTTTTCTTTAGGCTCGATTATGGGATTTATGGTTTTCGGACCGATGATGGATATCAAAAACATCATGATGTTGATTGCCGGTTTTAAAAGACGCTTTGTGTTAAAGCTCGTATTGATTATTGTTCTAACCAATTTTATCGTTCTGAGCTATTTCGCTTTTCTTATTAAATAAAACGCATTTAGGTTATAGGTGGAGATGCTGTGAAAACCGCAAAAAAACGCGGTATCAATACGAACGCCGTGTCGAAGATAATACTACTGCTGGGATTTGCGGTATTTTTTCTGAACTGTGTTATTACGGACTCGGTTATATTATATGTGCATCCAAGGATTGTCCCGGTTATGATCTTCGGGGCTATAGCCATGATAGTGATCGCAGCTTTTCTGCTGCCGGATGTATTTCGGAAATCCGAAAAAAAAACCGGATCCCTGCTGTTTTTTGCATTTCCATTGGTTATTGCCGTTACTTTGCCCGCGAAACCCCTCGATTCAAGCGTTGGATCTGTCGGCAGCCTGCAAATTCTCAGCCCGGGCACGCTTGGCGGCGGCAAAGCGGATATGCAAAGCAAACTGCTCATAATGGACAGCGATAATTTCTACGATTGCATTAACGAGGTATACAATCGTCTTGAGCAGTATGAGGGTACGGCTGTGGAGGTAATAGGTTTTGTGCTGCGGGACAGTGAATCCTTTGCAGACAACGAATTTGTTCCGGCAAGGCTGATGATGGTCTGCTGTACAGCCGATATGCAGCCGATAGGTCTGCTGTGCCGATACGACGGCGCCTCGGCGCTTCCTTCGGGCTCCTGGGTAAAGGTGCATGGTACAATCGAAAAAACGAAGTTTGAGGGTGGGATCATTCCCTGCATATTCGCAGAAAGCGTAACTGTCGTTATGGAACCGGATCGTCCGTATATATATCCGTACTAAAGAGAGGAGCTTTTCAGAATGGATTTCATCGCGGTTGATTTTGAGACTGCGACAGAACGATATGACAGCGCTTGCTCTGTCGGAATCGCAGCTGTTGCGCATTTGGAGGTTGTTGAAACATTCTATTCATTGATTAAGCCGCCGGACTCTGTTTTCACGAGGACTACGACACTTGTGCACGGCATCCGCGCACAGGATGTTGTAAACGCGCCGTCGTTTGACGAATTGTTTCCGGTGATTGCAAAGTATTTTCAGATGGGTGTTCCAATTGCGGCACATAACGCTGTTTTCGATATGTCTGTATTAAAAAATGCATTGAAAAGCGAAGTTATCGATTTTGATTATTTTGACAGCATCACCGTGGCGAGGGGATATATCGGGGGCAGCAAATCGCTGAAAAACTGCGCCGGTGCGCTCAGCATCCCACTAGATAACCACCATAACGCTGCGGCCGACGCCGTAACCTGTGCGAAGGTGGTCATTGAAATCCTGAAAATGGCCGGATGTGCCGGAATTGGGGAATATCTCGCACAAAACAAGCATGTCCGCCTAAATCGATTTTCAGAGCTCTGCGCTGATAAAACGTATCATTTTGCACAGCGCAAACCCAGATATCAAAGATTTCCAAATGTCCGACCGGCAGATATTGTTCCTCAAACCGATGACGCGGATGAATCTCACCCCTTATTTGGAAAGAGTATCGTTTTTACCGGCGAACTGTCCGTCGACCGGGCGATTGCGATGCAAAATGCCGTCAATGTCGGCGCTGTCATTAAATCGACAGTATCGAAGAACACGGATTACCTGGTTGTCGGAAAACAAGATATTAAACTCGTCGGAAATACCGGAATCAGCACAAAAGAGGAAAAGGCATATAAGCTCATCAACTCCGGGTTGTCAACGCTGTGTGTGATTCGTGAAAACGAATTTTTGTCTCTGATCGCGGGAAAAAAAGATGATGAATAAGCATAACAAGCCGTGCATGTCGTTATACAGCTATAGGCATGATTTTGATGCAATTAATCAAAAGCACGCTCGAGGGAAGGGAAATACTGATGGTAAAATGCCCGTATATCGCCTTTAAAGACCCTTTCTTCGGTATCCGGACCGTCTTTTAAGAATTCCATGGCATAACACAGATGAGCCGCCGTACCGAGCTTTAAGGATTCTTCGGCGACATCGTAGCATTCATGGTGCTGATCTGCCGTGATACCGCTTTCTTCATCTCTGATACCGAGTGAAATAATAACACCGGGCCAAAGCTTTGCCGTCAGGCTGAAACTTTCTCCGAGCAAAGAGGGGTCTTGCGCCATCATAAAATCGTTTCCAAAACAGTTTAGAAACTTTTCATGAGCATATGCAGCGCATTCCCTGTCATTAATCAGCGCAAGGGTCGGACCGATAATCCGGCATCGCGCTGTGCAATGATAGGTTAAGGCCGTTTGCATAACGGCATGCTCCAGTTCTTCTTTGATTTTCTGCCCGGTATGGAGATCATACATTCGAAATGAGCCGGAAAAATCAAGCTCACCCGGAATGATGTTGGAAGCCGAACCGGCATGCACTTCACCGATAGAAAACGAAACCGGATGAAAAGGGGAGGTAAAACGCATGCGGAGCGTCTGGAGCGTTTGATACATTGAAACAAAGCAATCGATTGGACTGATTCCTTCCGACGGCATGGAGCCATGTGCGGTTTTGCCTGTAATGGATATGCGAAATGCAACGGAACTGGCCGCCGCGCTATCTTCAAACACATGAATTTTATTTTTCCGAAGAGACGCTTGTACATGAATGGCAAAGCTTGTATGAGCAAGCAGATGATTTTCATAAGCCCATTTATGCAGATAAACAATGTTACCGCCGCCTTCTTCGCCTCTTTCAAACATCAGGACGATCCTGCCGGGTATCTCATGGGCTCTTTCGGATAATACCTTTGCCGCGCCTAAAAGCATCGCCGCGTGGCAGTCATGCCCGCAAGTATGTGCGACACCCGGGTTTTCCGACACCACCGGCTTGATCCTGCCTCCGCTGTTGACATTGCTTTCCGTTACCGGCAAAGCGTCGATATCTGCCCGAAGTAACACTGTTTGCCCTTTTCTTTTATCGCCCAGAAATGCGAAGACACCGCCATTCGGTACGTTTACATATGCGATACCCATTTTTTCAAGCTCATTGCATATGCGGTTTACCGTTTTATCTTCCATTCCGCTGATTTCGGGGAATCGGTGAAATTCACGCCTCATGGCAATGATATAAGCTTCCTGTTCGGCTGCCAATGCGGTATAGTCCATAATAAGGGGTCCTTTCTGTCGATAAATACGGATAAGCCATAAAATCCCGCGGCGCGTTTTCGCGCTGCGGGATTTTGGGTTTACCGGGCATTATGAGTTCTGGGAAACTCCAAAATATCGTTCGGCCGGGAGAAGTCCTGAAAGCCGAGCTTTTTATAAAATCCGTGGGCGTATCTGGTCAGCAGAAACCATTGATACACCGTCTTTAATTCATCGTTAGCCATCAGGTACTTTAGCATTTTCAGACCGACTCCGCGTCTGCGGTATCTTTCGTCAACAAATACGTCCATAATATAGGCAAAACGTGTTTTGTCTGATACCGCGCGGCAAAAACCAATCTGATCTTCGTTTAAAAACGCGCTGACCACAACGGCAGAGTTCTCAGCCGCTTTTCTGAGTTCTTCAAGATGGATACCGGGTGTCCAGTAAGCGCCGGACAGCATTGTAGTCAGCTTATCGAAATGCACATTTTCAATGCCGTATAATAACTTTAACTCGTCCAAATCAGTCATACTCCGTTAAGAAATCGAGCTGCCGGGCCTGATATCGTCGTCGATGATAATTACACGCGCCCTGTCTCCGTCACTGACAGCCAGCAGCATCCCGCAGGACTCAATGCCCCGAATTACGGCAGGCTGAAGGTTAAATACAGCTGCAATATTCTTGCCGATTAGATCATCGGGGGCATACCATTTGGCGATGCCGGATACAATCTGCCTGGTTTCTGATCCAAAGTCCACTTGAATACACAGCAGTTTATCCGCTTTTTTAACAGGCTCGCAGGCAAGAATCCTGCCGACACGCAGATCTGTTTTCATAAAATCATCTATAGTAATGATGCCGGCAATGCTCTTTTCCTGTGCCGCTGCCTCGTTTTCGTTTTTTACCGACGCTTCTTTTTCCAGAGCCTCCAGCTCTTTTTTTAAGTCGATACGCGGGAATATGGCTTCGCTTCTTGATACGCTCACTGCAGCCGGGAGGAGACCGAATTTGCCAGCTGCGTCCCAGGTAAGGCTATCAGGTTTCGCACCGATTTGATTCCGGATCTTTTCACAACTGTCGGGCATGAAAGGAGAAAGCAGAATAGATGCAATCCGGATGGTTTCCAAAAGATTGTACAGAACGCTGGCCAGGCGCGGGAGGTTGGCTTCATCCCTTGCAAGGACCCAGGGAGCTGTCTCATCGATGTATTTGTTCGCGCGGGAGATGACCTTAAATACTTCGATCAAAGCCGACTGGAAGGCATATGTTTCCATATATTGTTCATACAATGGGCGCAGCGCCGTCGCCAGATTGATCAGTTCCTCATCAAGCGCGTCGCTTTTTCGTACTTGCGGAAGAACGCCGCCAAAGTATTTCTCCGCCATCGCAACAGTCCGAGAAACAAGGTTTCCAAGGTCATTTGCCAGATCTGAATTTATCCGTACAATCAAAGCTTCGTTGGAAAAAACCCCGTCGGTTCCGAAGGGGAATTCACGAAGCAGGAAGTACCGAAGCGCATCGACGCCGTATCGACCTGCGAGTACAACAGGATCTACGACATTGCCTTTGGATTTGGACATCTTGCCGCCTTCCAGCAAAAGCCAACCGTGACCGTAGACTTTTTTCGGCAACGGAAGCTCCAGCGCCATCAACAGCGCAGGCCAGATAATCGAATGAAATCGCGTAATTTCCTTGCCGACAAAATGAACATCAGCCGGCCAGTACTTGCCGAAATCCCTGTATTTTTCGTTCATATAGCCCAAAGCGGTGATATAATTGGATAAGGCGTCTACCCAGACATAGACGACATGCTTGGGGTCAAAGGTGACCGGTATGCCCCATTTGAAGCTGGTGCGCGATACGCAGAGGTCCTCAAGACCCGGTTTCAAAAAGTTGTTGATCATTTCATTCATTCGAGAGGCTGGCTCCAGAAAATCAGGGTGCTTTGTAAACAGTTCCATGATTTTGTCCGCGTATGCGGACAGACGGAAAAAGTATGCCTCTTCTTCGGCCTCGTAAACCTCGCGTCCGCAATCCGGACACTTGCCGTCGGCAAGCTGGCTGTCGGTCCAGAAAGCTTCGCAAGGTGTGCAGTATTTCCCACGATAAACCGACTTATAGATATCGCCCTTATCATATAATTTTTTGAAAATCTTTTGTATCGCTTCGATATGATAATCGTCTGTGGTCCGGATGAACCTGTCGTTGGATATGTTCATCAGCTTCCATAGATCCAGAATACCGCCGACAATGTGGTCTACAAATTGCTGTGGCTCCATTCCCGCTTTCGCTGCGCTTACCTCAATCTTTTGACCATGTTCGTCGGTCCCGGTCAGGAACATTACATCATACCCCTGCATGCGCTTGTAACGGGCCATTGCATCAGATGCAACTGTGCAGTATGTGTGGCCGATGTGAAGCTTGTCCGAGGGATAGTATATCGGTGTCGTGATGTAAAATGTTCCCTTACTCATTTCGGTTTTGCTCCTTTATTTATCTGATATTCTCAAAGCGTAGCATATCATATCGGCATTGTCAATTCACGCATCAAGAGAATGGTCTTTTTTTATTCATAAATGTGTGATATAATTCCTGCGTTAATTCCGGCCCGATTTTCAGTAAATATTAGGGTCTGTTCTTGTTATTATCATATGATTACTGTGACAGGCTATTCATTGAACCCTCGCAGCGAAAGGACGGTTACAAATGGGAATTCTAACAAAGATATTCGGGACGCGCAGCGACAGAGAAATCAAGCGAATTCTACCGCTCGTAGACTGTATAGAGGCGATGGCGGATGAATATAGATCAAAGACGGACGGACAGCTCAAAGCGAAAACAGCTGAGTTTAAAGAACGGCTCTTAAAAGGAGAAACACTTGAGGATGTTTTACCCGAAGCCTTTGCCACCGTAAGGGAAGCCGCGGACAGGGTGCTGGGAAAAAGGCCCTTCAGAGTACAGCTTCTTTGCGGTATCGTTTTGCATCAAGGCAGGATAGCTGAGATGAAAACGGGTGAAGGGAAAACCCTTGTCGCTGCCTTGCCGGCATATCTTAATGCGTTAATGGGAAACGGCGTTCATATTGTCACCGTCAACGATTATCTTGCCAAACGAGATTATGACGAAATTGGCAAGATACACAAATTTCTTGGATTGAATGTCGGGCTGATTGTTCATGGACTCAATTCTGGCGAACGCCGGGCAGCGTATGAAGCGGATATCACCTACGGCACAAACAACGAGATGGGCTTTGACTACCTGAGAGACAATATGGCCATCTACAAAAACGACATGGTGCAAAGAGGCCATGCCTATGCGATCGTAGACGAGGTTGACTCGATACTCATTGACGAAGCAAGGACTCCACTGATTATTTCCGGACACGGTGACGAATCCACCGATCTGTATGAAAAGGTCGAGCAGTTTGTGTCAAGGCTGAAAAGGCTGACGTTCGCATCCACCGACGAAAAAAAAGAAGAGAGTGAAGACATAGATGCAGACTATATCGTGGACGAAAAAGCAAAAAGTTCAACGCTGACCGCGCGGGGCATTGCCAAGGCGGAAGCGCATTTCGGACTGGAAAATCTGTCGGATCTGAACAACTCCACTCTTTCTCATCATATCAATCAAGCCATAAAAGCTCACGGTATCATGCACAAGGACATAGACTATGTTGTCAAGGACGGTGAGATCATCATTGTTGATGAGTTTACCGGACGTTTGATGCACGGAAGGCGCTATTCCGAGGGATTGCATCAAGCCATTGAGGCGAAGGAAAAAGTAAAGGTCGCAGCGGAAAGTAAGACGTTGGCAACGATCACATTCCAGAACTATTTTAGAATGTATCAGAAACTTGCCGGTATGACCGGTACCGCCTTGACCGAGGCGGAAGAGTTCTCTGCGATCTACAATCTTGATATAGTAGAGATTCCGACAAACCGACCGATGATCAGAATAGACCATAATGATGTCATATATAAAAATGAAAACGGTAAAAACAAAGCGATCATCGTACAGATCGAGGAATGCAATAAAAAGGGACAACCGGTGCTTGTCGGTACCATATCGATTGAAAAGAGCGAAGCGCTTTCGGCCTTATTAAAGAAAAAAGGTATCAGGCATAATGTCCTCAACGCGAAGCATCATGAAAAGGAAGCGGAAATTATCGCACAGGCCGGAAAACTCGGCGCTGTAACCATCGCGACCAACATGGCCGGACGCGGAACTGATATTAAACTGGGCGGCAACGCCGAATATCTGGCCAGGAACGATCTGAGAAAAGCAGGATTCTCGGAGGAAATCATCTTAGAGGCCACCGGATATGCGGAAACAGACAATGAAGAGGTTCTGACTGCCAGGCAAATGTATAAGGAAGCCATAGAAAAGCATGAAGCGCAGATTAGTCTGGAGGCGGAAAAGGTCAAAGAAGCGGGTGGCCTTTTCATTTTGGGTACCGAGCGGCATGAGAGCCGGCGTATCGATAACCAGCTGCGCGGGCGCTCGGGCCGGCAGGGTGATCCCGGAGAGAGCCGATTCTTCATTTCAATGACAGACGACATTATGCGTCTTTTCGGCTCTGAACGTGTGATCGGCATGATGGAAACGCTCGGCGTTGAGGAGGATACACCGATCGACCAGAAGATGCTCACCAATGCTATAGAACAGGCACAGAAAAAGGTCGAAAGCCGCAATTTCCAATCCCGTAAAACAGTTCTGGAATACGACGATGTGATGAACCTGCAAAGAGAGAAGACGTACGGGCAGAGAAAGATGGTGCTCGACGGCGAGGATGTCAGCGGCCCGATCAAGACCATGATTACCGACGTTGTCAAAATGAATGTGTATGAGAACATGGGGGAGAACGGCTATATTACGAGTCTCGAGCATTTGGGACAGGTATTGCTTCCTTTTGAGCGCATATTCTTAAAAAAGGGAGAGATCTCACCGACTATTGAGGAGCTCAATGCATACAGCGCAGAAAAAGTCGTTGAGATAGTGGAAGAAAAGGCGCTCAGCTTTTATGCAGCCAAAGAAAAGCGGCTAGGCCTGATTGAGGGGACGCAGACGCCGTTGATGAGGGAATTGGAACGCGTCATTTTGCTTCGAGTCGTTGACGAATATTGGATGGAACATATTGACGCGATGCATGAACTGCGGCGCGGTATCGGTCTGCGGGCCTATGGACAGATCAATCCTCTGGATGAGTACAAACGTGAGGGTTTTGATATGTACGAAACGATGGTGAACGGAATTAAGGACGAAGTCGTCAGACGTCTGTTTATTGTCGAAGTGAAAAGAGAGCAGCCGATTGAACGTAAAAGAGTATCGAAGAACTCCGTGGAAAACATCGGGGGAGACGGGCCTGTAAAAAAGCAGCCGGTGAGAACCGGTAAAAAGATCGGACGAAATGAACCCTGTCCATGCGGGAGCGGGAAAAAGTACAAAAACTGCTGCGGCCGAAACGCTTGATTGTAAAGCAGATGAGCATTACTGAGTACAGATATGGCAGCCTTGTTTTATTGAAATCCGACCTATTGCAAAAAGCCGGAAAAACAACGCATGCCTTTACCACAAGATACGGCGGAGTTAGCAAAGGGATATTCAAATCCATGAACCTCGCGTTGAACAGAGGCGACAGCAGTTTGAATGTTGAGGAAAATTATCAGATATTGTGCGAAAACTTGGGTTTTAAATTATCCGATCTTGTGTTTTCGTCCCAAGTACACGAAGATGGGGTAAGATCGGTTACCGGCGGGGACCGAAAGGAAAATCTGTTCGACTCTCCGCCCTACAGCGCCGATGCGCTTATTACTTCTGAAAAGGAGCTTCCGCTGGTCGTATTTACAGCTGACTGTATACCAATATTACTTTACGGCGAGGACGGCGATGGAAACGGCACGGTCGGCGCGGTTCACGCGGGATGGCGGGGCACCGCTTTGAATATAGCCGGGAAAGTTGTTAGAAAAATGCGAGAGGAGTTCCATTGTTTATTTGAATCGATGATTGCCGCCATAGGGCCGGGAATCGGGTCTTGTTGTTTCGAGACCGGGTCTGAGGTGGCGGAGAAAATCCTTAAGCTTCCGATACAAAGCGCGTCCGATTATATCGGCGAAAAGAACGGGAAGACACATATTGATCTCAAAGGCATCAATCGCGCTTTGTTGATCGCTTCCGGATTGAAGCGGGAATGTATCGAAGTATCCGAAGAATGTACAAAGTGCTATGGGCATAAATACTGGTCGCATAGGGGAACAAAAGGTAACCGTGGCGCTCAGATCGCTGTTATCAGCCTGACTGCGGGTGTTTGACTGTGAGGAAGGGGATAAATTTGCAAATAAAGAAGATGCTCCGACTGAGCATTGCCTTGTGCCTGGCTGTCACAGTGAGCCTTCCGGGCTGTGGCCTTTACGACCTGCCGGATGAGATAGACGATCCTTCTCCAAGCATTGAGGATTTTGCCGTTGAGCCTAAGCAGACGCAAACAAACAAGCGAGGAGACGAAATATTTTCGCTTGTTTACGACACCGGAGCATCCCTGAATCCGCTTACCTGTGCGGATTCAAGCAACACGGTTTTGATGGGTCTGATGTTTGAAGGCCTGTTTTATATAGATGAAGAATTTACCGCTCAGCCCTTGCTATGCCGAAGCTGGACAAGTTTAGACGGGTTGAACTTCATTTTTGAAATCAGAAATGGGATCATTTTTCACGACGGGACGGACATGACGGCAGATGATGTCGTCTACTCGGTTAACCATGCCCGGACAATTGGACCTTATGTAAACAGGCTGAGCTGCGTATCCGATGTTTTCTCCGAAAACGGATTGGTAAAGATTGTGCTGTCCAAGCCGAATATGCAGTTTCCGGCACTTCTGGATATACCGGTAATGAAGTCCGGTACGGGCGATGACACGATACCGGTTGGCACAGGCCCCTATACCTACACGGAAGCTGCCGATTACCGGTTTCTCAGCGCGTTTACACAGTACAGGGATTATACCAAACTTCCGATTCAAAGGTTTTATTTGAAGGAATATGAAACAGAGGACCTGATACAGGCGTTTGAAAAATCCTATATTGATCTGGTTGTAACCAATACCAGCGAGCCCGGCTTTGTACAGTTCAGCGAGGAATTCGAAAAAAGACTCGCAGCGACAACCGAGATGCATTTTCTGGGGTTTAACAACAAACAAGGCTATTGCGCTTCAGCATTAAGAAGGTTAATTTTGTCTTCTCTGATCGACCGGGATAGCTTGACCACAACACTACTGCCGGACACGGTTCCGGTGGTTCTGCCCGTCAATCCGCTGTCTCCTTTATACCTAATGGAAGTTGCGGATACGGCGCTGATTAAGCCCGAGAGCATTAACGATTTTATGATTTCAGCTTTCGTTGAGGATTTTGATCACGACGAGGAGCTTGAATATATCTCTAACAATCAAGTAACTGATTTTGCACTTGATATGATTGTAAACAGAGAAAATAATAAGAAGGTGTCAGCGGCAAGGCAGATCGCAGAAACATGGAAAAGCAAAGGGTATAACATTATTCTGCATGAAATGAGTTGGGACGCCTATCAGACGGCGCTTAACGCCGGACAATACGACATATTTTACGGAGAAGTCAAGCTGACCTGCGATTTTGATCTGTCTGAACTGCTGGGTACATCGGGCACGGCGAATTTCGGTGTTTCCGACAGCGAGCTTGATAGCCTGATATATGCCTTTAACTCATCCGGAAAAGAAACCCGCCTCGAAGCTACAAAAGATTTATTTGTGTATCTTTGCGACAATGTATATATAGCTCCTTTGTTGTTTGAAAAGCTGGCCGTATTCACGCACAGGGGCGTTGTCAGCAACATGATTCCCACACAGCAGAATATTTATCATCGCATAAAAGACTGGCATATCGAGTTTTAAGCACTGATTACAAAGACACGGAAAACCGGCAACGTATTAAACCGCAGCGGGAAAAGGCGTTTAGCGAAACAAGCTTCTCAGTGCAGACAGGATTCGCACTCAAACTATCGATAGTGCCACCTCGAATCGGAGGTATCCGCCGCAAAGGGGCGGAATGGGGGTTACAATGGGGATAATAATGGGTATCGACATCGGGGGATCCACAACCAAGCTCGCGGGTATTTATGAAGGTAAAATGATCGGCAGCGTTAAGGTTGAGGCAGGGGATCGGGAGACACTTTTATTCGGAGCGATTGGGAAATTTCTCTACCAGCAAGGCATCGGACTCAACGAGCTTAGTGGGATTTGCCTTACCGGAGTAGGCGCTTCGTTTTTTTCGGGAGATATACTAGGTATAAAAACGCACCGAATCGGCGAATTCGAAGCAATAGGGCGAGGCGGTTTGAAGCTCTCAGGTCTTTCCGAGGCAATTGTGGCGAGTGTTGGAACCGGGACGGCGTTTATTCGCGCAGGAAAAGACGGATATCGGCATCTGGGCGGAAGCGGTGTCGGGGGAGGAACCTTGCTTGGCTTATCGTCTTTGCTGCTTGATGAAGATGAAATTCCAAGAATTATTTTACTTGCGGAAAAAGGTGAGATTGGAAATGTGGACATGCTGATCAAAGCCGTCACGAATCAAGAAATACCGGCGCTGCCGAACAGCGCGACGGCCGCGAACTTCGGTGCTTTAAAAAGATACGCATCAAAATCGGATCTTGCAATCGGTATTTTTAACCTGGTTTTTCAGACCGTCGGCATGCTGTCGGTTTTCTCATGCTTAAATGATTCGGTGAAGGACATCGTGCTGACCGGAACAGTCACTGAGATTCCTCAGTTTGGGGATACCATGAGACAAATTTCGGATATGAGCGCAGTCAGGTTTCATATACCGGAAAATGCGGCCTTCGCTACAGCAATCGGCGCAGTACACAGTGATATTTAAAGAATATCGGAAAACAAAAAAGCAAGTATCGTTTCTGTTGGAGGTTATGCAAAATGGTCTACAGGTGTTTTTCGGTCAAAAGACCGGGTTTCGATGTGGAAGCGCAGGGCATTTTAAAAGATCTGAAAGAAAACCTGGGCATCATGGGGCTTGAGTCTGTGAGGATTTATAACCGGTACGATGTAGAGGGAATCGAACCGGATGTATATAACGCTGCGAAGCGTACGGTGTTTTCTGAACCGCAATGTGACGATTGTTATGATGAGCATATGCCTGAACGCGATGGAAAGGACTGGATACTGGCCGTCGAGGCTCTGCCCGGCCAATATGATCAAAGAGCGGATTCCTGTGCGCAGTGTATTCAGGTGTTAACCTGCGGGAACAGGCCTGCGGTTGCTTATGCGAAGATATATGTCATGTCAGGTATAATGAGCGATGGAGAAAAAAACGAAATAACAAGCTATCTGATCAATCCGGTGGATTCAAGAAAAGCATCGATGACAAAACCGCCAACACTGCAGCAGACATATAACGAAGCGGAGCCTGTAGCCGAGGTTGTCGGATTTCTTCAAGCGGACAGGGAAGGATTGGAGCTTCTCATAACGGAATACGCGCTTGCGATGGATATAGACGATATCAGTTTTATGCAGGAATATTTTAGAAATACAGAAAAAAGAAACCCGACTGAAACCGAATTGCGCGTAATTGACACATATTGGTCGGATCATTGCAGACACACAACATTCGGAACACAGATTCAAAAGGTTGACATTGAGGATGAACGCATAAAAAAAGCGTACACAATGTACAGGTCCGTCAGAAGAGAGGTTTACGGAGATAGCGAACAAGAACGGCCGGTTACGCTGATGGATATCGCAACTATTGGCATGAAGGTGCTGAAAAAGAGAGGCTATTTAAAGGAACTGGATATATCGGAGGAAGTCAACGCCTGCTCAATACATGTATGTGCGAATATCGGCGGGAAACAGGAAGACTGGCTGCTGATGTTCAAAAATGAGACGCACAACCATCCGACGGAAATCGAGCCTTTCGGCGGTGCCGCCACCTGTATCGGCGGCGCTATCCGTGACCCACTATCCGGCAGAGCATATGTATATCAGGCTATGCGCGTAACCGGAAGCGGGGACCCGAGAGCATCGGTAGCGGACACTTTACCCGGCAAGCTGCCGCAAAGAAAGCTCACAACAACGGCCGCCGCCGGCTACAGTTCGTACGGAAATCAAATCGGGGTCGCAACGGGACTTGTGACAGAGTTTTATCATCCGGGTTATATCGCTAAGCGAATGGAGGTCGGGGCAGTCGTTGGAGCGGTAAGAGCCGATAACATAGTCCGGAAGACACCGGAACCCGGCGATATCATTATCCTCCTGGGCGGCAGAACGGGCCGGGATGGCTGTGGCGGAGCTACCGGTTCGTCAAAAACGCATGACTTAACTTCGCTGTCTCAGTGCGCGGCAGAGGTCCAGAAAGGCAATGCGCCGGAGGAAAGGAAGATGCAGCGTCTGTTCAGGAACCCTGAAATCACACGTATGATCAAAAAATGCAATGATTTCGGTGCAGGCGGTGTTTCGGTGGCCATTGGTGAGCTGGCTGACGGCGTGTCTGTAAAGCTCGATAAAATAAAAAAGAAATATGAAGGCCTTGACGGAACGGAACTTGCGATTTCCGAGTCACAAGAGAGGATGGCTGTCGTAGTCGCACCGGAGGATGAGAAGATATTTATCCAAATGGCAGCGGAAGAAAATCTTGAAGCGACCCCCGTAGCGAGCGTAACCGAGGAAGCGCGCATGGTTATGACGCTAAACGGAGAGACAATCGTCAGTCTGTCAAGGCAGTTTTTGGCCTCAAACGGTGCGCCAAAGTATGTCGATGCAAGGATCGGAGCGATGAAGGCTGAAAATACAGAGACATCGGGTTTTACGGCAGCTGATTATCTGGAAAAGATGGTTACAGATCTGAACTTCTGCTCACAAAGGGGGCTGGGTGAGCGGTTTGACAGCTCAATCGGGGCCGGAAGCGTTCTGATGCCTTATGGAGGAAAAACCCAAAGAACCCCGGTTCAGGTAATGGCCGCACTACTTCCCGCAGTCGGTGCAAATGCCGAAACTTGTTCGGTTATGACCTTTGCCTTTGACCCGCATCTGTCCGAGGCAGATCCGTTTGAGGGCGCAAAGAGCGCCGTAATCCTTTCTGTAGCAAAGCTCGTAGCGGCCGGCTGTGATTATGAAAAGACATATCTGTCTTTTCAGGAGTATTTTGAGCGGCTTAGGAAGGAACCGGTTCGCTGGGGAAAGCCGTTGGCTGCGCTGCTGGGCGCGCTGGATGCCCAGCTTGGTCTTAATATTGCCGCAATCGGCGGAAAAGACTCGATGTCCGGTTCTTTTTTGGAGCTGGATGTGCCCCCAACACTGATATCATTTGCCATCGCGCCCAATTGCGCGTCTGAAGTAATATCGCCGGAACTGAAAGCTGCGGAATCATATATTTATCTTTTTAAACCGGAAAAAGGCTATGAAAGCCTGAAACACTGTTGGAAAAAGGTGCGTGATTTGATCAAGAGCGGCGTAGCACGTTCTGCCTGGGCGGTGGAGAGAGGCGGCGTTATCGGCGGCATCTTTAAAATGGCTGTCGGAAATATGATTGGGTTTCATTCGGATAGCAATGGTATTTTAATGGAAGCACCGCCGGGTTCTATCATATGTGAATGTGCATCTCCCGTGGATGGAGCTTCTCTTCTTGGCCGCACAACCGCTGACAAAACCATAACAGTCTCCGGGCGGACGCTGGATCTTGAAAAACTGGCGGACATATGGGAAAATGTTTTGGAAAAGGTATTTCCGCTTAGCGCGGACAAGTCCGGCGCGAACCGGTCCGGTGCGGTTTGTGAAATAAACACGAAAAAAAAGCAGGTTTGGCTGCCGCAGATAAAAACCGCCGTACCGGGTGCTGTTATCCCGGTGTTTCCCGGTACAAACTGCGAATATGACACCGCGGCTGCAATCGAAAGAGCGGGCGGTAAAGCTGAAATTGTCGTGCTGCGCAATTTAACCCCCAAGGCTCTCGAAGAATCGGTTGACACTTTGCAGAAAGCCATCAAACGAAACCAAATGATAGTTCTGCCGGGTGGATTCTCAAGCGGCGACGAACCCGAAGGCTCCGGAAAATTCATCGCTGCATTTTTCAGAAATCCAAAGCTCAAAGACGCGGTTCATGAGCTGCTGAAAAAAAGAGACGGATTGATGCTCGGAATCTGCAACGGATTTCAAGCGCTCATTAAACTCGGACTTTTGCCCTACGGTGAGATCAGAGAGCTTGGCGAAAACGATCCGACACTGACCTTCAACACAATCGGCAGACATCAGTCAAGGTATGTAACAACACGCATTTCTTCAGTCAATTCGCCGTGGTTAAGTTTATGCTTATTGGGCCAGCAACATACTGTTCCCGTATCGCACGGAGAAGGCCGGTTTATTGCTGATCCGGACGTTTTACATGGGTTGATTGATAATGGGCAGATAGCGACCCAGTATGTGGATGCTTTGGGGAAACCTTCGATGCATATTGATGTAAACCCCAACGGTTCGGTGTGTGCGGTTGAAGGAATACTGAGTCCGGATGGAAGGGTATTCGGAAAAATGGCACATATTGAGCGGTACGGTAACAACGTGGCCAAGAACATACCGGGAAACTTGTATCAGCCTGTCTTTGAGGGCGGCGTAGCCTATTTCAAATAAATGCCTGTCAGATGAATTAACGTTCAATTAATGCTTTATTATTGATGAAAGGATTAAGCCCCGGTTGGAATGTAAAGGCGGAGCAGCGATTCATCTGGCAGGTTTAGAGAATTTATCGGGGTGGACAAGGCCTATGTTGTCGGGCTTGATCAAAAAACACAAGCGTTTTATTACCTTCGCTGTTATCGGGGGGATCAATACCCTTGTAGATTTTTTGGTGTTTACGTTTTTTCATGAGTTGACTTTTCTGGCCATAGAAATATGCCAGGCATTCGGATACGTCTCGGGCATAATTTGCAGCTTTATTCTCAACCGCACGTTGACCTTTAAAAAGGGCAGGACAACGGATCTCAAGACGCAGATTGTCAGATTTCTTCTTGTGAACGGTATATCGGCGCTAGTCAGCATGCTTATGATCAAATGGCTGGATTTTATTGGTCTAAACGCGTATATCGCGAAAATTTTGGTGACGGGCATAGTCATGGTGATCAATTATATCGGATATAAACTCTTTGTCTTTGTCGTAAAGGACAGCGGAACAAATTAACCGGTTTCCGCTGAAACCGGCAGATTGGCTGTACGGTTGCACAGTCACAAATATCAGTGAATTATAAACCACTAAAAATGCAGAACAGATACAAATAATACAGACACTGTATTTTAATCAAATGTGATATTATAGAAAGTGAGGAGCAGAGATATGACCGACAGGGAATTGATCAATGCGGCATTCAAAGCCCTGGAAAACGCGTATGCGCCGTATTCGGGTTTTCGGGTCGGTGCGGCGGTTGAATGTGAAGACAATATCGTTTTCACGGGCTGCAATGTGGAAAATGCGGCTCTTGGTGACACGGTTTGTGCCGAAAGAGTCGCACTTTTTAAAGCGATCAGTGAAGGGCGAAAGAGCATTATACGGATTGCCGTTGCAGCGCACAGCGACGAATACTGCATGCCCTGCGGAAGCTGCCGCCAGGCAATCAGTGAGTTTTCGAAGGATGCCGAGATTTTAAGCGCAAGGTCTGACGGAAGATATGTAAGCTATAAGTTATCCGAGCTTCTTCCTCATCAGTTTGAACCCAAATAAGCTGTTATATCACGCGTTCGATCACCGATTCCAGAACGGTAATATGTTTTCGCTTATATGCCGCAACCGACAGGAAAAGCAAAGATACTTTTTTCAGCGCTGCGCTGTTTGAAGCATCCTCGAGCGCCGTTACAGCGTCGCTCTGCGTCCGGTACAGGTCAAGTAAAATCTGCATAAATGAACAATTCGGAGGCTTTATTGGCTGCAGTTTTAAGAGATCTCCGGTTAGAATAAATAAGCCCGCTTGCAGTTTTCTCAAAATACTTCTCGATTCCGAATAAAGCCGAAAAAAAAGTATGCTGATATCCCTTCTTGTGCATCTTACGGAAAGGGCATGGTAGCGGTTTGCGATATGCGTTTCCTCTGTTATAAATCGTTTCAGCAATAAGGCATCACATAATGGCTTAACTTCTTCGGCATCGCTGTAATTTTCACCGGATCCGATTCTGCCGGCCGGTCCGGTATGACCATAGGCTGAAGCGTTTACTGTGTTTTCTGTATCCTTATAAGACGGTTGCGCGGCAGTATCGGTGGATAAATATGCCGGAATTGCATACGGATCGTGGGTTCTTTCGGTGACTCTTTTCCAAACCGCCTCGAATTTTTTCCGTTCTGCGGAGCTGTCTATGCTATCCAAATGTTTTGCACCTCCCGTATAGTGTATGCGACCGGATGTACGGGGTGCTAAGACTGAGCTGCACGAAGCGGATTTCCTTTATTATTTGTGTCTAAATGAAATGGGGAATGTTCATGCACCGGTTTTTTATGACCGGAGAACCTTTAAATAAGGATAAAATCATAATAAAAGGGCAGGATGCCGCTCATATCCGCGTTTTGCGAATCAGGCCGGAAGAAACGGTCGCCGTTTGCGACGGAAAGGGACTGGATCATATCTGCCGCCTGATCCGGGCAGACGGCAGGGAAGCGGAGTTGGAAATCATAAAAACAGAGCCGTCGTCCGCGGAACCTTCAGTGGACTGTATCATATATGCGGCTTTTCCGAAGGCGGACAAAGCGGAAAGCATCATCCAAAAATGCGTTGAACTCGGAGCGGCGGCAATTTACTTCTTTCCGTCTGAGCGCTGCGTATCAAGGCCGGATCAGTCCTCGGTAAAGAAAAAGGAAGAACGCTGGCATAAAATCTCCGAAGAAGCGGCAAAGCAAAGCGGACGCGGTGTGATTCCGAAGACTGGCGTAATTGATTCATTTGAAAAGGCCGTAAAACAAGCCGCAGATGCGGATCTTCCGCTGTTTTTATATGAAAAGGAAACGGAGCTGTCCATTGCGTCGCCCCTGTTTGAAAAGGGCACCTCCTGTAAGACAGTGTCCGTCATGACGGGCGCCGAAGGCGGATTTGAACCATTTGAGGCGGATCAGGCAAAACAAGCGGGAATGCTTTTGGTGTCTATGGGAAAACGCATCTTGCGCTGCGAAACCGCACCCGTCGCAGCCCTGTCCGCGGTTATGCTATGTACAGAAAGCTTCTGAATAATTTCTGATATATAGCTTTATCAATCCCTAATCCGGATGATTATTCAATAACCGGTGAATCAGATTGTATACCGTTTGATATAAAGTCTTGAAATTATTCTGTTAGCGTTTATAGGGGTATTTTGTGAACCCATAGCCTTTATGTAGTGGCGGGTAGCGTATGCTGCCCGCCCTAACGCTGTTTATGCCGTCTTTTGCTCGTGCTCCGCTTGTTCGAGCGGCTCTTCGGTTTCCTGTTCATCAATCTCTGCCGGTGTCACGCTGTCCATGACGCCTACGTCGCGGTAGACGATGCGGACGCTCTGCCCGGCGGCATCGAACCGGATGAGGATCCGGACGACAACTTCACAGATGCCGGGAACACCTATTATACCGGATATCTCGCGACGGCAAAGCGGCTGGGCATATCTGCGGGCGTAGGCAACAACCTGTATGCACCGGCAAAGGAAATCACCCGTCAGGAGATGTTCACGCTGCTCTACAACGCTTTGAAGCTCATCGGGCAATTGCCCCAGGGCAGATCCGGTAAAACACTCTCCGATTTCACCGACACCGGACAGATCTCCGCCTGGGCAGAGAAAGCCATGACGCTGCTGGTCGAAACCGATACCGTCTCCGGCAGCGGCGGAAAGCTCAACCCCGACGGCACCACTACCAGAGCGGAAATGGCGCAGGTTCTGTATAACCTGCTGGGGAAGTAATCTTATCAGTAAGCAAACAAACCGTGGGGTGCGAAAACCTCACGGTTTGTTTGTTGGTATGAGAAAACCACAGGATTTTGTCTTTGCAGTTTATCATAAAATGGTGGACCTAATACGGATCGAATGCGCGGCTTCCTAAATGCAATTCAGGCGCTCGCCCGAATTAGTGGAGTGCTTAAAATAAGGGGCTGTCCTGAAAACACAACAGGAGCACCCCTACAAACAGGCAACACAAATGGGCTCAGTTATTATCCCTACAAGTGCTACCCCTTGGGATTTCAGGGCCTTTTGCGTTTAAGAGTAGATTTAATAAATGAGGGTATTACCTAAATAAAAATATATACAAAGAGTATATGAAAAAAGCAGATGAGAAAGCAGATTGAAAAGCTGAAAACATTTATGGAATTAACATCATATAAATACTGATAAAAAAACAGAAATAACAGTACTATTAGCTGCAGATTTTGGGGTAAATGCTGCATTTATAGCAGCAAATTCTGTAAATATCAACATTTACTTTCCAATGAAAATCGAATATCATAGATATGTAATAATACAAAAAGTAATAATATGCGGAAGGTAACTATGATGTTAGGGAAAACAAGAAGAATCGGAATAAAAGAACTTTGGATCAGCGGATCAGAAAAGCTTTGGAATGATGCGCTAGTTCATTATTGGGCTTTGGTTCGCCCTGAAAACATGAAACTGGAAAGAGATTTAGACCGCTTGGACCCTGATGGAATAAAAACCATGTCTGCCGATGAATTTTTTGATTTCCTTTATAATAAATATTTTGTGTGGAAATATACTGCAAAAAATAGATTGGCAACAACAAGAGCACACCTGATAAAATATAAAAGCGAGAATAGAATGAATGAACTGAGCAGAATTCATCAGAAATTATTCTCCTTTGATACGATTAACATCCTGGAAGGCCTTGAAATCGCAAATCAAATAAGAGGTCTTGGCATAGCAGGTGCATCCGGGCTTTTATCATTGATTTACCCTAAGTATTTTGGAACAATTGATCAATTTGCTGTAAAAGCTCTTCAGGCAGTCGATGATTTGCCCGAGCATAGTTTACTGCAAAATATAAAACCTGAAAATTTGAATATAAAAAATGGGTATGTTTTAATTGAAATAATGAGAAATAAGACAAACGAATTGAATAGTGAATTTAAAAACGATAAATGGAATCCCCGGAAAATTGATATGGTTTTATGGTCAATAGACAGGTAAATACTCACTTATTATTGTCCTCCCCGTAAACATAAGGATTCGTCATAGCGGGATAGTTTAATTAGCCGTACATACGTATTATAATGAGCAGGGAACGCAATAAACGACCAAGGCTCCATCTTGGACCTGGATGCTCTTATGTAGGAAAGATCCTTCGCCAAAGGACCGCAACGCGAAGCGTATGCGGTCCTTTGATCACAGATTTAAAGCGTTTGGGGTCCCCAAGCATCCGCAGGATGCTTGGCTTAGGATGACAAATATGGTGACTGCTTATGTCCTTTTGGATAGCTGTGCTATATCAAAATGCTTATCTTTTCTTTGTCTGCCGTATGAATCAGGGCGTGCCGGATTGGCACGCCCTGATTCATACGGTTATTTTATTACCATGCTAATTCCGGCGGAATTTCGGCCGGGAGCAGATCGGAGGTGGTGACGGTATAACCTCCGGTCGAGCTGAGCGGAACGTTATCGTCACCTGCCTGGCATACCTCTACGGTATCGCCTTCTTTAATCTGACAATCAACATACAGGAGACTGGGATTGATATAATCCGTATTCCTTCTATTCCCATTAACATAGACGACGCTGAACGATGTGAATCCACTGCCGCTGATGTAAGAAAAGTCCCCGTGTAATGCGGCCTTTGTCAGCAGAATAACTTCAAGTCCCATATGTAAATCGGTGGGAGCAAAGGGATTTACGCCGTTGTAAACATATTTCTCGCCGAATATCATATCGTATTCAAGCATTTCAAGATTCTTGAAATAATTCGCTGAAGCAAAGCAACTCTGGTGGTATTTGAAAATGGTGCCTTTACGGATATCAACCATATCAAGTACATGCGCGGATAGACGGTAAGCGAACAGATCCTTGTCGTCGCCCTTCATCCCGAAATTATTCCAGACAATATATTCTGTGTTGTATAGCGATCTCGTCGTATGAAACTCCGGCGATATGCCTAACGCAGGCAGATGGTCTCCATACAAGACTAAAACGACATCCTCGGGATAACTCTTCAGCCTTTCAATCAAGCTGCCGATAAACCTATCCGTTTCCTCCAGCTGATACATATAGTATTCAAGCGCTTCAGGATCGCCGATCTCCAGCTGCTCTGTTTCCTCCACGGAAATAGGGCTGTCGGTAAAATCGGTCGGATACTTTCCGTGCCCCTGGGCGGTTACGGCAAAGATAAAACCAGATTTGTTGGACGCATTCAAGGTGTCCATAATGCAGTCTTCAAGCACCGCGTCCTTTGCCCAGCCGGTTTCGTTGTACTGAATATCTTTCATATATTCAAGACTGGTAAAGCTATCGAAGCCAAGGTTTGCATATACAATGTTGCGTGAATAGAATGTTCCGCTGTGGTTATGTATCGCATACGCGCCGTATCCGATACTCTTTAGGTTGTAGGCAAGGCTTTCGCAGGTCTGGCTCCTGAAGGTGGAGTCGTAGGGATATTCGCCGACACCGAAATAATCAAGGCTCATACCAGTCAGGATTTCAAACTCTGTGTTTACCGTGCCTGCACCGAGAGCAGGCACGCATAAAAAGCCCGATGGAAATTCCTGTTTAAGTTGTGTGAATACGGGAATGGGGTTCTTTGAATAACTTAAACCATTAATTGTGGAGGGATCAAAAAACGATTCCAGCTGGATATAAATGATGTTGGGCTTTTTTCCGGCGCTATCCGGAATCGCATCCAATTGCGCTTTCAACGCTTCCATCTTATCTTGCGAATAATCGTCAGGCTTGCCGATGCCCGAATCAAAAATGCTGCTGGTAAAGCAAAAAGCAAATCCGCAATCGTCATATGCCGCGTTGATGTTTTCGTAATCCGAAGCCAGCGCAATATCGCCGGTACCGACGGTTGTAATAAAAACGAGAATCAAAACAAGGGACGCGACCGTTATGATCTGCCGCGAGTATTTTGGCGGTTTACGGCATTTAGGAAGTTTAAAGAACGACAGGACAAGCAAGAACAATACAGCAGCCGCACCGGTTGCAATCAGAATAATATCTGTAACAGAGAAATAGGCCTTCGCAACTTTGAGCCCGTCGTACACCAAAAAAATATCACGCGCGGTAAAGGGCAGTGCACGCAAAAACATCAGCGAGCAGTTGGTTATCCCGCAAACGACCCATAACGTTGAAATAAGCAACACAATAAATGCCCTGCGCTGAATAAGCAAAATAATCAGAAAAGAGCACATGATAATAAATGTATTCAATAAGAAAAGGTGCGGCCTTGTAACCATATATGTAAGAACATCGGCCGGGGAACGCCTGCCCATAACTTCTATAAAACAGTTCAGCGCGAAAGAGAGAATGATAAGAACGGAAATAGGCTTTTTTTCGAGGGCCGCAAATAAAAAACGCGGGATCTTCTTAATCGGTTTCATAGGGCTCCTTATGCCATAAGGCATGACAGCATAAATGTCGAATTATTACATTTATATTATACAAAATGCATTATGTAAAATCAATATCCAAAAACACGGTTATCGGGCGCTTTCCGGATTGTTTTTAGTGCGTTTTTTTGCACCTTTTTATACTAAATGCAGGTGCGATTGCGGGGTATTTTCGGTATCAGACCATGAGCGGCCTGCACAAGCAGGATTATGATATAAGGGATCAAGGTAGGTGCTATAGAGCATTAGGAACCTGTCGACTTATATCGATGAAGTCCAAATCTCCAAAACGCGAAGCACGGAAGGATAAACAGTGTACCGATCGGCGGTAGAAACCCATATAGAATTTTATCGGATTTACCCAGCAGGTACATTAGGGGGTAATACTGATACAGCGCCAGCGGAACCACATAAGTCAGAAACTTCAGCACTTCTTTGCCATATACAGAGAAGGGATATCGCCCGAACTCGCGTCCCCCGTCGGTCAGGATGTTCATAAATTCCAGACCTTCCACGGTGAAAAAGGTTAAACCGGCATAAACGAGAAACAACCCGGTAATGATAATGCTTCCGCAAATGATCATTAAAAACAGAACCGCGAGCTTGCTTAAACTCCAAAATACACCGCAAGCAATCATTGCGTATATCAGCATACACAGGGACTGAAAAAAACGTCCGAGGCGGGCAAACTCCATTTTATACGCCATTATCTGAAAAATTGCACTTCGCGGCCGGACCATTACGCGGTCAAATTCACCGTTGGAAATCATTGAGGGAAAGCGATCGAAACCACGCGCAAAGCATTCGGCAAATGAAAATGCCATTTGAACAACGGCAAAGCAGAGCAAGACTTGATTGAGTGTAAAACCTTTAATCTCGGGAAACCGGCTGAAGATAAAGAGAAGGCTGAGAAATGTCGATATAGATGCCAGAAACTGACCGGCAATCGTCAGGAAGAAAGAAACCTTATACTGCATCTGACTTTGTAGATTTATAAGAAAAAACTTACCGTATAATTTCATATCGGTCTAGCCTCCGTGCACGGTCACTTTGGTCAGTGCCCGCCTCATGATGAGTCTGCCGAATATAACCAAGGATAATAGCCAGAAGCACTGCAATACCAATCCGATCAGCATATCGGATCCTGCGATGTTTCCGACATAGATCCTGAGCGGGAGGTTCTGCATCGAAGCGAAAGGCAGAAGCTCTGCGATTTTCCGGATACCGGAAGGAAAGAAGGGAAGCGGTATGACCGAACCGGACATGAAGTCGGCAAGCATTGCGAAGACGGCCCATAATCCGGTGGAAGAGAGCGTATAAAAGGTCAGCGTGTAGATCAGCATCCCGAAAGCCACAACCACACCTAAGCCAAGAGCCAGTGATACAAGAAATCCCAAAGCTTGAACACCGTTTTCCGGGAGGCTGAGACGAAATGGCCCGGGTAGGAAAAAAGCGACAACAAGAATCGGCGCACAACGCAGTAAAGCACGAGCAACGCGGTTTGCAGCAGTTTGAAAAAACCATCGACCATACAGATCCAGCGGTCTTGACAGCTCATAAGATATGTTACCGCTGCTAATTGCATCCAGAATATCCCTGTCGTAAAACCAGGTCATGAACAAAGCGAGAAATGCCTGTTGAAGCCAAATATAAGACGAAAGCTGAGAAAACGGCATAGGAAAACCGCTTTCATTGCCGCTATATATTGTGCGGAATGCGAATATTTCGAGAAAGCCCCAGGCAAACTGGGTTGCGATACCGGCCAGCGCGGCAGCTCTGTATTGAATGACTGCCGAAAAGCGGATCTTGAATACCGATAAATAAACCTTCATATCCGGTATGCCTTATACAGCTCGACAACCATTTCTTCAGCCGTAACGCCTTCTACAGAGATATCCTTAATATCGACGGTTTTAGAGAGCATTTCGATTACCTCGGAAACGGTCAACAGATTTGAATCCAATACAATCAGAGCCCGACCCATCTTTTCTTCCCTAACCGTGATGCCGTCGCAGTTGGAGAGCATATCGGAAGAAAGCGAACCGGCGTATGCTACGGCTATTTTCTTGTGACGAGAAAAACGCTGCTTGAGTTCCCGCATGTTTCCGTCCAATAAAATGCGTCCCCTGCCGATTAATAGAATTCTTTCGGTAAGCGCTTCGATATCCTGCATGTCGTGCGTGGTTAAAATGACCGTTGTACCCGAATTTCGATTGCGTTCTTTGATAAATTCCCGGACCGCAATTTTGGAGACAGCATCGAGCCCAATTGTAGGTTCATCAAGAAATAATACCTTGGGGCTGTGAATTAATGAAGCAGCGATCTCACAGCGCATCCTTTGACCCAGGCTGAGATTTCTGGTCGGTGTTTTCAGCAGCCGGTTCAGATTTAAAAGCTGTGTCAGCTCATCGAGCGTTTTTCTGTATGCGGAATGCTCAACCTTATAAATATCGCGAAGGAGTTCGAAGCTGTCAATTACAGGAACATCCCACCACAGCTGAGACCGTTGCCCGAAAACAACCCCAATATCACGTACATGCCTTGTTCTCTCTTTCCAGGGTATACGGCCGCATATCTCGCATTCTCCGCTGTCCGGCGTCAGTATACCACACATGATTTTAATTGTTGTACTTTTCCCGGCGCCATTGGGACCGATATACCCAACCATTTCGCCGTCGGCTATCCGAAAACTGATGCCGCTTAGCGCCTGTATGTACTCGTATTTTCTTTTGATCAAAGCTCTGACCGCGTTCTTAAACCCGGCTTCCCGCGTGGAAACCCGGAAGCTTTTGGTCAAGTTACTTACCTCGATCATATGGAGCGACTCCTTTCCGGTAACCGGAGATTTGGTTAAGCGCAGGTGTTTTTGCATGCAAAAAAGCGGGCATAACGAATCTCATGCCCCTGTTGTTATTAAGAATGCCTGTCGATTATACAACGTTTTTATTTAAAATTCAACCTTGTTTTTCCATATACTTGCTGTTCTGGTTCACGTTTGGCGAAAAAGCAAAAAAACATGTTGACAAAGCCCACTGCCTGCTGTTATAATTCTCTGGCGTTCCATAGACAGCAGGTGAGGCATTGGTATCTCGTAATTCCTGCCGAGGAAAGCTTCTTAAAAGCTCACTGTTCTAAGTTTTTATGATAGCTTTATTCCCTCGTGTCTTTTGACGCGGGGATTTTTATTCCCCAAAAAAGCGGAATTCCGCATGAATCCGGAGGTGAAAAACATGGCGAATGAAAAGGCATTGAGTGAAAAACAGGCCATCGTCGCAGCCCTGGCAGAGAAGCTGAAAAACGCCAGCGCCGGCGTCTTCGTCGATTATTCCGGCACCACAGTTGCTGTCGATACCGCGATGCGCCGCGCAATGAGGCAGGCTGGTGTTGAGTATTCGGTTATTAAGAACACGCTTACCCGTTTTGCAGCAAATCAGACAGGTTTTGAGGCACTTGATCCTTTCCTGAACGGCCCGACCGCGCTTGCTATCAGCTACAGTGATCCTGTTGCTCCGGCTAAGATTATATGTGAATATGCCGGGAAAAAAGATTCAACCATGAAGATTAAAATTGGCTTTGTCGAAGGGAAGATTATTCCTGAAGCCGAAATTAAAGCCCTGGCCGATTTGCCTTCAAAAGAAACGCTTGTGGCACAGGTACTGGGTACCATGGTCGCTCCGATCACGGGGCTCGTCACAGTTCTAAATGCAAATATCCGAGGTCTAGCCGTCGCACTATCGGCAATCGCCGAGAAGAAGTCGGAAAACGCAGCATAATAATACCGGAAAATGAAAACTATGGAGGTAAATACAATGGCCAGTGAAAAAATCAGCGCATTAATCGATCAGGTAAAGAATCTTACGGTACTTGAGCTCTCCGAGCTTGTCCATGCCCTTGAGGACGAATTTGGCGTTTCTGCCGCAGCGCCCGCCGCAGTAGCGGTTGCAGCAGCACCCACCGCTGAGCCCGTTGAAGAAAAGACGGAGTTCGACGTTGTCATGACCAGTTTCGGCGCCGAGAAGATCAAGGTCATCAAGGCCGTACGCGAAATTACGACAGGCTTGGGACTTGCCGAGGCGAAGGCGCTTGTTGAAGCGATTCCTGCCAAGATCAAGGAAGCCGTTTCCAAGGACGAAGCAGAAGAAATTAAGAAGAAACTTGAGGAAGTCGGCGCAGTTATCGAACTCAAGTAAGAAATGTTCAGGTTTTTGCCAAAGGCTCCGATTGCTTTGCAATCGGAGCCTTTGTTGCGCGCTTTAGCATGAAAAAACCACCGGCTATGCCGGTGGTAGGAATGCCCTTTGCTTTAGCTGTAAGAAAAAGACCTCCGGTGCTGGAATAGTGTTGGTCTGTCAACCACACCAGAAAAGCAAAGGAGGTTGTGGAATGCTGCGATAAAAGTGCAGTCGAGAAACACCCTCAAATGAGATAGGATAGAAGAAAACGAGGGGAGAGCGACGATGAGCACATATGATAAACAATTTAAAGAAGAAGCCGTTCGATTGTCAGATGAGATTGGTGTAAAGAAGGCATCGGATCAGCTGGGTATACCGTACTACACCTTAGCCGACTGGCGCAGTCAAAGAAAACAACACGGAGAAAAGGTATATGTGGACAGCGGCCATGCTCGCACAGCTGCCGCAATGAGCCGGTGTGAAATTGAGCTTGAACGCGAAAACGCCGAGTTACGTCGGGCGAATGAGATAATGAACATGAAGCATCTGGAAAACCCCGGCTTGACGTCGGATTTGATAGCTGGTTGACATCTACCTGCCAAGTCTGCAAACTAATTTGTGCAAAATACTTGACGGTACCAATCATACATACTAGACTGAAACTGTATCTGGGGCAGGTAGCACAGAAGGAACCTGCGGAGGATTTTTTAAGAACCATATGCTACATTATACCAAGGATTGTCACCATATTCAACCAGGCATCAACACTTAAAGGCAAACTGGAAAACCCCTGGCTAATTAAAAAGACAAAGGAAGAAATATAAATGAAAACAATTACTGAAGAACGGCGCGACATTCCGGTAGCCGGCGAATCCGATCTGCTTGTAATTGGCGGTGGTCTTGCCGGAGTTGCCGCAGCGGTTGCAGCGGCTCGCAACGGGGTAAGCGTTACGCTCCTTGAGAAGAGCTGCGTTCTCGGCGGACTGGCGACTCTCGGCCACGTATGCGTATATCTTCCGATAGATGACGGCATCGGTCATAAAATTCACGGCGGTCTTGCTGAGGAGCTGATGCACGTTTGTACAAGATATAGCTATAATAACATCCCGGACTGCTGGAGGGCCGGCCCTGCGGGCGTTGATCCGTCGAGCCCCAGATACAGCGCCACCTTCAATATACCGGCATGCATACTCGCTCTAGACGAATTTATGCGCGACGAGCATGTAAACGTTGTGTTCGACACGGCCTTCTGCATGCCGGTAATGGACGGCAGCACCTGCCGCGGCGTCATCGTCGAGAACAAGTCCGGCAGGACAGCTTATCTCGCTAAAATGATAATAGATTCTACCGGCGACTCCGATGTGCTCTACCGGGCCGGTGCCGATTGTGAATTGCGGAAAAATATAGTATCACACTGGACTTACGAAATAGATATGGATCTGATCAGGAACGGCAGCACCTCAAACGACGTGCTGCAAAACATCAGAATGCGCTGGTTTGGCTTGAGACCCGATGTCGATAATAGTAATAGTGACTTGCCGATGCTTTACGGTACTACCAGCGAAGGAGTCAACGACTATCTGCGCCTTAGCCGCTCTCTCGCACTCGAATACCTCAAAAAAAACCAGCGGGACGGCTATGCGATGCTCACGCTCCCGTTCATACCACAGTTCCGTATGACGCGCAGGCTAAAGGGTCTTGCAGAAATGGGCTTAACGGCCGGAGTGAACGTGAAGAGCTCAATAGGATGCGTTGCTCACTGCCTCGAAGCCCCGGCGGCCGTATATGAGTTCCCGTACGAAGCGCTTATTGACAGCAGAATTACCAACATCGCAGCAGCCGGACGTATGGTATCCGCCGGCGGGCGCGGTTGGGAGATAATGCGCTGCATCCCCAACTGCGTTTTGACCGGTCAGGCAAGCGGTACCGCGGCAGCACTCGCGATACGCGCCGGCTGTACACTTCAGAAGGTTGACGTCCCGGCTCTTCAGAATAACCTCGCCGATACAGGTGTAATGATACATATGTACGACGAACTTCGCAACAACGGGAATTTGCCCCCGATAAGGCATAAGAGCGTTGCCCCAACTGCCAATAAAGATTCCTTATCAGGACATTGATTCTGAACGTGATGCTCGCAGCCAGGGTTCAAATTCCGGCTTCTCATCCATATAAAAAGAAGGGACTGTAACAAAAGTCCCACAAGAAACCGTTTTGAGTCGAAAGATTCAAAGCGGTTTTTTGAAAAGGAACTGAATGTCAAACTGTTCTACCGTTCAAACAAAAAAGTTAAATTGACTCCTGCCGGAGAAGTGTTTTATATAGAAGCTCAGGAGATCGTCCAGCGCTATCGCGATGACGAATTCATAACGCGAAGCATTGATTTGGGCTTCAATGAGACTCTCAAGATCGGCTTCGGCATATTCTGCAATAAAGTGGGGATTGAGCCGAAGAGAGTTACACGCGTGAATACTCCTGCATCTATGCAGGCGATGGTTGAAGCGGGTTTCGGGTTTTCTCTTGTGCCCGGATACCTGAAAGAATCGATGCTGAATGACATCAGCATTATTCCCTTGAAGATAGAAAAAGATAATAATATACAGCATCTCGCCGCATCCCTTTTATCAAATAATAATAAGCCGGTGCAGGCATTCATGAAAATGTTATGCAAACATGCTTTTTTGATGTTTACAATAAATTTGAACTATGGTTTAATTAAGTATATGTATACGAATATTAGGAACGAGGTGTGAAATATGGAAAAGACGTATATGGAATCATCAAATGCACTGCCGATATATGACGAATGCGATGTTTTAGTCGTAGGCGGCGGCAGCGCCGGGCACAGCGCAGCAATTGCGGCAGCCAGAGCCGGTTGTGATAAAATAATCATCATGGAGCGCTATGGGTATTTCGGCGGAGACGTTACCGGAGACTATGTTCTGATGGTTCCGAGCCTCAGTTGGCGAAAATACTCGATGGTTCGCGGTATTCAGGAGGAATGGTTCACCCGGCTTGAAAAAAACGCTCCTGATGCGGTGAACGGTGTCCCAATAGACGAACTGGATGACGCGAACCCGATAAAAATTGATTACTGGTCTTCGAGGTTCGGTTCCGCCGGCCCCAGAAGAGGTGACGGTCCGCAAGGCGAAAAGCAATATCTTGTTCGCGCGCCGTATTACGAGCCCAACCAACTGAAAATCGAAATGGATCTCATGATCCAGGAGCTGCCAAATATAAAAGTTATGCTCCACTGTTGGGGGACAAAACCCATAATGGACGGCAACACGATAAAAGGTGTGATCTTTGAAAGTAAGGAAGGCCGCAAGGCGGTTATGGCAAAGATAGTCATTGACGCGACCGGCGACGGCGACATTTATTCCCAGACAGGGGCATCCTTTTTTACAGCCCCCGCCAAACACAACGCTATGGTTTTTGACACCGCGCTGGTGTGGAGACTCGGCGGAGTGGACTTTGACTTATATTCGCGATGGAGCAAAGATCACCGCGAGGAAGCTCAGTCATTGGCTGCTGAGTTGCGCAAGGTTGCCGGCTATACCACCATGTTCTTTCCGACACCGCGCAACGACGTTGTATGGTTCAACAACTGGCTGCGTCCGAATAGCTGTATAGACATACAGGATATCAGGAATACCGAGTTCACAGTTCGCAACTCGATCCGCAGGATAATTAAATACTTAAAGTCGGTTCTGCCAATGGTGTTTAAAGACGCGTATCTGTATGACATCGCTCCGCAATTGGGGTCTCGCAGCGCTCGGAGGCTTGATGCAGAATATGTAATGACTCCGCTCGACATGGCATGCGCCAACAAGCATGACGATGTTGTCGCATGGCATAGCGTAGTCGGCATGTTTAACGGCGGAGCGCCTGTTGAACTGCCCTACCGCAGCATATTGCCAAAGAAAGTCGAAAACTTGCTGTGCCCCGGAAGGCATTTCGGAGCGGATGAGAGGGCGATCAGCTGTTTGTATCTTGTACCGCAATGCATAGGTATGGGGCAAGCTGCCGGCGTCGCCGCCGCTGTAGCGCTTAAAGACGGCACGACAACACACAACGTAAATATTAAAACGGTTCAGAAGATTCTCTGCACTGAGCAGGATGTCCCGCTGCCACGTCAGGAGAACACTAACCCTGAGCTCGTCCGCGAGTTAGAGGAGTTCAAATACGGGACTATGGTCGAAAGCGCGAAAATAATACGCGCCGAAGCAGGTTTGGATTGGTAAAAATGGGTGCATCCCGGACTTTGTGTAAACTCTGAACTGGCGTAAAACAGAGCAAGATTTATATTGGGGCGGAAGACCGCAGTGCGGGATTCCGCCTTGGCCGCATCATAGCGGGAAACCGGCTCACAATTAAGAAATTCACTATTATGGATAGTCATTATTGTATTCAGCCCCTTGAAAAACTAAGTTCCGATTTGCAAAAGTAAACGCCGATTCAGCCATATTCTTGCAACAGTTACTTCCACCCCTGATGAGTTTGGTATAGCGCCGGGAATGATGGCGCGGTGTTGTTATTTCTTCAGAAGCATAGGAGTAAGATTAATCTCGTTTGCGGGGATGAGCTTCTGATGAAGCTTTTCAAGAATCTCCTCGCTATGCAATGTGCTGAACAGCCGGTATGCGGATCGGTTGTTCAGCTTTTTTCTTGTGTGGGAACTGTTATGACACATCATTAGGTCAATGTCCCCCTGTGTCAGATGATCAAAGATGTACCTATTGGGAGCACCCTGCGAATCATCTCATGGGCAACCTCACTCTGCGAAGTTCGCTCCGTCCCTTAGAGCTTTTTCAATCTTGATGCGTTCGTTGAGCGTGAGGTGCGAATTCTTTGCCATAGTGATTGCTCCTGTTGCCTCCCCGCCATCATTCCCGACAGTTGAACCGATTATAGGGTAATCGGTTGAGATGAGTAAGGAGCTCTGCCCCTTAAACCCCGAGGTTTACCACTCTGGTTTCCAAAAGGACAACAAAAAAGACGGAACCTTTCGATGTCGTCCCTTCGTAAACGCCGTACGCCGCTCGGGTCGCTCCTCGGCGTCCCACTATCCTACACACGGAGAAAGCATCTTTATTTTATCTGATGTTCTCATGGTGTTCTATGGCTTGAACTTGTGTTTGCATATTAAACTCTATGATAGTGTTTGCAAAACTTACTTCCGGATCTGGTTCCGATTGCAAAGCAATCGGAACCTTTGTTGTGCGCCCTGCATGGGCGATTGTGTTATCGCTTGTCATCGGGACGTTTTTCTTGACACGGCGTTTGCCGGGGGAGTTTTTACAAATTGTTCACCTAACATATTGATATGGGGTTATAAT
>JAAYJC010000234.1 GCA_012523085.1 Clostridiales bacterium | reverse complement strand
TAATATGGGTGATGTTACACCGAAATTTATTGTATTGGCCACTACAAAAACAGGCAATCACCCGTTTTCTCATATTGCGACAAAAACAGGAGCATATGATGAATATGCCACTTTAGATATTGATGCATTAAAAGAAGCGATTATCGATTACAAAGACGACTTTGAAGGAAAAATTTTTATCGGTAAACGAGCTGGTTTTATAGACGATAAAAATGACGCTTTAGCAAAACTTGTTGAAAAACTTTCTTACTTAATTGAGTTAAAAACAATTAATGAAGCTATTGATAGTTATTGCAAACAACTTGAATCACAAATGGATTAACTATGAAAGTGTACCGTATAGAATTGTCTTCGTGGACGGCAAGTTTCCGGTATCCGAATCTAATTTCTGGATTTCAGCCAACGCTTGATGTACCGCCAATAAGTACGGTATTGGGCTTAATAAATGCCGCCGCCGGGCATTATGTTGAATATTCAGGATTTAATATTGGATATTATTTTGAATATGGGGCAAAAGCAATAGATTTGGAAACTATTTATCAGATAGAGTTAAAAACCACAAAAGCAGGTATTTACCCTTCCAATTCGACGAAACCGAATGTCATTAATCGCGAATTTCTTTATGATTGCCGGCTTTATATTTATGTGCAGGATAAAAAAATAAAGGAATATTTTCAGAAACCATATTATCCGTTAGTCCTTGGCAGGAGCGGTGATTTAGTCACAATTGATGCCATAGAAGATATTGAATTAACAGAAAACAATTCTCCTAAAAACATCAAGGGTCAAGTGGTACCGTTTGCTAATCATTTCCTTCCGGGAGAAATTCAGGCATTGCCTAAATATTTTACCAATACTATTCCTCGAAAGAATATTGGAACTGAGCCATTTTCCGTTATTTCTCATCTTTCAAAAAATATTAGTAGTGCCAACATTAAAGCTTATACCGATGTAATTGATGAAGAGGGGATAGATATCTATTTTCATCAACTGAATTTTTCGAATTAATTAATCCAAATAGGCTTTACAAACCTGTTAGGATTTTGCAGCGAACTATGGAACTATTAGCAAAATCAAATCCGCGTAAAACTTTAAAAGAGCATATCGATGATGCTTTAAATATTAAATTACTCTTGAAGATTTCGTTTCCCAATATGGAGAAAATAGGTTGTGCTGATGATTTTTGGGAACTATTAAAAACTTGTATTATTTTTCATGATTTAGGGAAAACACACAGAGAATTTCAAAAATTATTACTTGGTACAAAGAATGATTGGAAATGCCAACGCCACGAATTATTTTCTTTGCCTTTTGTAAAAGGGTTGAATTATTCTCAAAAAGAATTTATCTATTTAGTTGTTGCGGGGCATCATAAGGACTTTGAAAAGCTTATTCGTAATCTGGAAAGTTATGGCTCTAATAATGATAATTTTGGACTTGATTTAGGTGGGACAGAAGAAATTTGCACGTTTGAAAAGGAGTTTGAAACCAATGTTCCTGTTGAAAAAGTTTTGGAGTTATTAAAATTTTACGGTATTGAATTAGAAACTCCTGTAAAGCATAATCCAAAAAAGCAATTACAACAATTTGTCAAAAAACATTTTGAAGATAAAAAAGAAAAAATAAAGTTGCTGTTATTAACAGGTGCATTCAAACAATGTGATCATTTAGCCTCGTCAGGAATTGAAACTATCTTTAATTTAAATACCAATGATTTTCAATATTTGCATGAATCTGGCTATATTTTTTATAAGCATCAAAAGGATGCTTGTTCGCTAAGTGGAAGTGCTATTCTAACAGCGCCGACAGGTTCTGGAAAAACGGAAACATCGTTACTATGGCTTCAAAATCAAATGAAGACACAAGGAAACGGACGAGTTTTTTATATTCTTCCGTTTACTGCTTCAATCAATGCAATGTATGAACGGTTGGAAAAACAGATACCAAACAAAGTGGGTTTGCTCCACGGAAAGCTATCTGCCTTTATTGAAACTAAATTTGAAGATGACGACTTAGTAGACGAAAAGCGTAGACAAGAAATCAAAGAGCAATATAAAACACTTGTTATGCCGCTGAAAATTGTGACGCCATTTCAATTGTTGAAAAATATTTTTGCGTTAAAAGGTTTTGAAAAAGGCCTTTTTGAATGGGCAGGTGGGTATTTTATTTTTGATGAAATTCACGCTTATGATCCGAAAGTATTTGCTCAAATAATCAGTCTTCTAAAGTTTTCGACAAAATACTTAGGTGTAAAAGTCTTTATAATGACAGCAACATTGCCTCTTTATTTAAGAAAGGAATTGGAAAGTGCGATTGGTCAATATACGTCGATTAGTGCAAGCACTGAACTTTATAATCAATTTGATAGACATAGAATTATTGTTCGTGAAGGTTTACTAAGTGACAATTTAGATTTAGTTCAGGGGTATTTGGATAAAAACAAAAAAGTATTGGTTGTTTGCAATACGGTAAAACAGGCCCAGACAGTTTTTTCAGTATTACATACCGCTCATAAAATTTTGTTGCATAGTTCATTTAATGCAAATGATCGAAGTCAAAAGGAAAAACTACTCTTTGAAAAAGAAGTCAAATTATTAGTCGGAACTCAAGCCATTGAAGTCAGTTTGGATATTGATTATGACATAATCTTTACGGAGCCCGCACCTCTTGACGCCTTAATTCAACGTTTTGGACGAGTGAACAGGAAACGGGAAAAGGGAGTTTGTAATTGTTTTGTATTCAACAAAAGAAATGATTCAGACAAATTTATTTATAGAAATGAAGATGTTATTACTCGTACCATTCAGGCTCTACAAGAAAAGGAAACCCAGAATTCAGGAATCATAAAAGAAACTGAACTGCAACAAATGATTGATTTTGTTTACCCTAATTGGGATAAAGACGATAAAGATGAATTCGACAAAATTACATCATTACTCGATAATTTTATTGAAAATGAAATGAAACCATTTATATACAATGAAAAGCAAGAAGAAGATTTCTATGAACAGTTTGATGGAGTAAAAGTGTTGCCTTTAAAGTTTTTTGGAGAATACCAAACATTATTGGAACAGAACAAATTTATCAAAGCCGAAAATTTGAAAGTTCAAATTTCTTCAAAACGATTTAATGCTTTAATTCACAAAGATGGAGTTGATGTAAAAACAGCAGAATTTGAAAGCATAGGAACTCATAAAATCCTTGAGCAAAAAGTTTTTGTAATAAACAAAAAATACGACAGTGAGATAGGTCTTCAACTTGATGTCGAAGAGAGCAGTAGCAAAGAGAATCGTTTCCTGTAAATTTTGTAATTCTATCAATTCAACTTAATATTTAGTTAATAGGAAGTTGATTAAAAGTCTTTAAACATGTAAAACAAAAGAAGAGTTGATTGATTGTCGGAACTCTACAAAAAATTTAACCTTTTTAGAAATATTTTCTGGAATGACAAATGCGAATTACAGGAACCCATTTCAACTATTATATCATCTGTCAACGTAAACTATGGTTGTTTGCGAACGGGATAACTATGGAAAACACTTCTGATCTGGTATACGAGGGTAAACTGTTGCATGAGACTTCTTATCCTCGGCGCAGCGAAAAATATCGGGAGGTTGAACTTGACGGGATCAAAATCGACTATTTCGATCCAAAAAATAAGGTGGTACATGAAATTAAAAAGTCGGATAAGCACGAGGAT
>JAAYJC010000207.1 GCA_012523085.1 Clostridiales bacterium | reverse complement strand
AGTCCGCTAATGTTTTTCTCTTGCATAATAGACTGTCAGCGGATATAATGATAACAGCTATTATTAGAAAAACAAACGGAAGTAAAGGAGATGAATGCGTTGGCTTGGAGCCTTACCCATTATACCGCTGAAGAAATTGTCGACCTGGCCGTGACCATAGAAAAAGAGGGCAAGGAGTTTTACGACAGCGCGCTTGCGTATGCAAAGGGCTATAAACTGAAGGAAGCGCTCGTTTTTCTGGCCAGAGAAGAAGAAAAGCATATAGCGGTCTTCCGGAAAATTGGGGATAAACTTGTTAGCACCTTTACACCGAACGAAAGCTATGAGGGCGAATACGAAGAGTACCTGAGATCCATTGTCAACAGCCGCAGCTTCAATGTCAATAAGGCGGCGGATATGGTGAAAACTCTGCATACGGACAAGGATATTTTGAATTTCGCGCTGACTTTCGAAAAGGACTCCATTTTGATCTTTGAAGAGTTCAAGGCCTTTGTTAACGACGAGGGTAAGGACATTATCAAAGAGCTTATCGAGGAAGAAAAAGGACATATCCGGAAAATCGTCAAGGTTTTCAGAGAGCTGGAGGACTGAAAGCGGCATTTGCGTTTTCACGCGGCGGCTGATATTTTCTGCAAAACAAGAGGCGGGAGGCGCGTTATCATCATCGGCCGTCCCGCCTTTGTTGTTCGGTTTTACGCAAAGTCTTAATGCCTTTAGGTTATTACAGGATCAGAACCTTCTTCTGCGGCGGAAAAACTCGGACAGCAAAAGGATGCCGATCAGATCCCTGAACACGCCCCTGCGCCTGAACCTGCCGCCGGGCCTGCCGAAATCCCTGCCCCGGCTGCCAAAGCTCCTCAGCGGTGTGATGGTCTCCACCGCTTCCATGTCCGCGGTCCGCTCCGTGCTTCTTACATAATCGGCGATATCCGGATACATTGCGCACATATCCTCATAAATGTTGTCGGACATCCTCTCGATCATTTCCTGTGACGGCATTGTGGTCCCGTATGTATCCATCTGGTCACATACCATCATGATATATGGCTGAAGCTTATAATATACCTCGGGATAAACGGTTCGGTATTCCATGGCCTGCGCATTGACGTTGTTTTCCGCATTCTGCATTTGAGCGCGTACGTTTTGCGTACCCGGCTGATATAACTTCACATTTTCATTATCCAAATGATCTTACCTCCACGTTGATTTGCTGGCTTGCGGTTCATCCTATGCGCTGGCTGCAAATTTTGCCAATTTAAGTGTTTTGCCCGTACCCGCGTATTTTTCATAAGCTTCGCCTTATTTCCCTTTTTGAACGCAAACCCGGCCTGAACACCCGAAAAAGCAAAAATCTTAATTTTGGAGGCAAACCATGTTCAGCATCAGAAACGCGGCGGAAAGCGACGCCGAGGCTCTGCTTGAACTGTATACGCGGCACCTTACGGCAAACCCGCCCGGGGAGCCGCAGAGCATCGACCGTTGGAGAGAGCTTTTGCGTGAGATCGGGCGCGATCCCGGCTATCACCTGCTGGTCGGTGAGGAGAACGGAGTTCTCTGTTCGTCCGTCACCTGCATCGTGATCAAAAACCTTACGCACAACCTGCGTCCTTACGCTGTCGTCGAAAACGTGGTCACGCACGCATCCTGTCGCGGCAGGGGCTTTGCGTCCGCGCTGATGGCAAGAGCGGTCCAAATCGCCGGGCAAAGCGGCTGTTATAAAGTCATGCTGATGACCGGCTCGAAAAAGGACGAAACGCTGAGATTTTATGAAAACTGCGGTTTCAACCGAAACGAAAAGACCGCTTTCATCAAAAGGCTGCCCTGAAAAAAGACAAAAATCTTTACTGTTCGCAGCCGCATGAAGAGGGGGTTCTTCAGTGGTTTCTGACGGTTCTCGTGGTTAACATTACGCCCGAAGCTATGATATAAGACACAGTCTGACGGTTTATCTGTCTTTACCCCTCTGTCTTTGCTTTACAACGCTGGTTCTACATGGTAAAATAAACCGAATTATTCTGTCGCTTTTACTCATTAATAAAGCCGTTTT
>JAAYJC010000244.1 GCA_012523085.1 Clostridiales bacterium | reverse complement strand
GGTATTCAAGGGTATGTATATCATCAAAATGCGGTATCTGCTGGATTTTCAATGCTTACATTCCCCCTATATCATTTTCTGCACGTTCGGTGTTATAATGTTCTCATAACAGTTGATTGGGCTTTTTTCTATAAACCTCTGTCGCTCGGTGCAATTTTGGCTCCGTAGCTTAGCAGGTCAAATACGCAGGTGATGGTGGGTCCCGTGCGGTTTTTACAAGGCTCCAGTATCGCCTCTGCCATTTTCAAAATGCATCCGAGCATTTCCGCTTTCTTCCGGAAGGCACGATTCCTTTCACGGCAGAACCGCTTGTGTCTTCTTCGAGCAAGGCTTCCGGGGAGAAAACCCTTCCCTTGTCCTCTCGCCGGATGATGCTCAAATAAACCGATATCCAGCAGATGCCGATGTCCGCTCGGCAGCAATATGCTTTCAGTTTACTCTTCAACCCCGAAGCCGGGCAACTGATTGCTCTCTACTGCAGTGTTTCCGAAAGCGAGAATGAATCTCACAGTGAAGATGTACGTTGAGGATTGAAGTGCCACGCCCAGAGCGGGACTTTAAAACTGTATAACAAACCATACTATAGATATCGGCAGAACGACACGCTTCTGAGGGGAAACAACGAATCAATCATCTCTGAAGTAATCTTCCTCAAGGTACAAGAAGAACGCTCTCGTCGCAGCAAAATCGAGATTGGAGAGGATGGTGTTTAGAAGAGCAAATCCGCGAAGTATTCTGCAAAGAAACCAGATAGCCCAACTTACATTATCAAATAGTCGTGTTTGGGCAAATTAAGTGATCCCCGGTATTCCGGCATATCTGTTCCGCAAATCCAACAAAAAACATAGGAGGAATATCATGCTGAAGTATTACAACCGGCAGGGAAATCCCGCGACATTCGAAACGTTGGATGAGGTATGCGCGAACGCGCCGGCGGCCGTAGCGCCGCTCACAGGCATCTTCAGTGCGCCCTGGATCGCCGACCCAAAGCTGATGGCTTTTCCGCAGGGGCTTGTATACATTTACCGATCTCCCGAGCTCTACGGCGGTGAGACCGCCGCGCGCAACAACACCTCTTTCATCGTATTCGCGGACAAACGCTATGAGACCAAGGAGGAGGCCTACGCCTATCTCGAGGGTCTCGGACTCATCGACATCATCAACGAGGCCGTCGGTACCATACTGCTGGAGATGCCCGAGAAGGACGTGGGTTACGGCGAAAGCTATCTGCAGCGCTGCTATACGCTTCACAACGCCCTCTACACCCAAAAGGCCCTCGTGGAGATTAACGGCGAGCGTTACTGCCCCGCGGAGAGCGAGTACTGCGGCGGCTACGGCAAAACCTACATGTTCGGCGAGGGCGCAGGCGCCACCTTTATGAACAACTTCATCGCCGGCTCCCGGGACGAGCTCATCGGCCGCGTGGCGGGATACTTCACCTACGGCGGTGAGATGTCGGAAGAAGTGAGAGTCAGCCAGTATGTTCCCGCCTATATCGTGAACGGCTCCGGCACCGCTGTGCGCAAGTTCCGCGAGGCCAACGGCACCGATGCCTACTCCTTCAGCGGCGGTGTGGCCGAGTTCTATAACAGCAATGTTCCCCTCCGCAAGGTCTGCGTGGCTTCGGATACCGAGGGCGATGCGGGCAAGTGGATGGCGAAAGCCTTCCGGGATGTGTTCATGTACCTGCAGCGCACTGCCAACGTGAGCACCAAATATCTTGAGCCCACCGTCACCAACCCTTATCAGGGCTACGTTCCCGCTCCTCCGATTTCCCGCTTCGCACTCTCTGCGCGCAACCCGATTTTCAACGGCAAAACCGCCGTGGGCGATTTGCAGGTCACCTTTATGTACGACGGCGAGCGCTTCAGTGACATCAAGGCCGTGGGCGGCGGCTTTATGTCTGAGGAAGGCGCCTACCTCGACACCTGGTACGAGGTAGTTCCGCAGGAAGTGCTGAACAACACCGCTCCCGAACACAGCGTGCCCCTGCTGCTCGCCAACCACGGCGGCGGCGATGACCACCTGATGTTCCTGGACGAGACTGGTATTCTGCTCACCGCCGGGCGTGAGGGCTTCGCGGTGGTGGCGCCCATGCACAGCGGCATCACCTCTATCGCCGGTGAAGCGTTCCCCCTTCTGGTGAAATACATGCTCGACAAGTACCCTGCACTGGATCCCGAACGGGTGTATGTGACCGGCTATTCCATGGGAGGCCAGGCAACCTATAACTGCATCGCCGCGCATCCCGAAATCTTCGCCGCGGCAGCGCCCATGGCCATGCCTCTCCGCGACCTGCCCGAGAGCGCCCGCGCGCTGTATGAGAAGGTCGATCTGCCCACCATGCTGATTTCTTCCACCTACGACTTCGCCGCGTGGGATACCGAGCTCGGACACCCCAACGAAGGCGGGCTGGCTTGCCTGCAGACCTACTGCGAGTTCAATGGCATCGCGCCCGTGGAGGAGTTCGACTTTGCCAAATATCCAATGATCGGACGCCCCTCCGATTCCTTCAAGCTGACCGTGATAAACGGCGAGTGGCGCAACTTTGAATGGCTTATCAAGAACGATAAGGGTGTGCCCATGATGGGCCTGAACGTCACCGAGTATCAGCAGCACTCTCTGTGGCCAGGCTACGGCGACATCGCCTACAGCTTTCTCCGCCACTACTGCCGCTGCATCGAAACCGGCGAGATTATCTACACCGAGTAACCCCCCTGCGGCCCGAACCTTTTGAGCCGCTCCGCAGGCAGTAAAAGCCCTAACATAATGCCGTTTTGCTCGTCAGGTAAAATAAGACAATAGACCAATCAATATCCTCAAAGCAAAGTATTTGAGCAGAGTAGATTATACACTTTTATTTTTCGAAGAACTCTTTTATTATACCTCAAGGGGTATTGAAATTGTGCCTTGAGCCGGAAGTACCGCAGAAGACTTATATAACACAGAAAAAGCCTGCAATACATAAGATTTTGAATACCCTTATAGGTATATCCTTTGTACTACAGGCTTTTCTGATAAATATAATAAACATTGACCGAGGCATCATATCAATGTCCGGATGCTTCCGAAATTTGCATAAATACCTGTTTTGTATTTTTTTCAGTTTTAATTGCTTAGATTATTTAAAGATAAATCAAAGATACCGCATGCCAGAGGAGTTGATCTCTCGGGCATGCGGCATCTTTTTTTGACACAACATTATTCTATACTCAGTTAAATCGAGGCCGGTGTCATTATGTCGTCCAGCACATCAGCGGCCATCTCATCGGCGGTTCGCGCTCATGCCAGGGGCATGCCAGGGGGACGGGGGTTTAACAACCACGCTATGCCTTCTGCATTAATCCTCTGTTAATCCCGGTCAGTCTTTCAATTTGTCTGACGGTCAACCCCTTTGCTTTGAGGTCAGACAGAAAGCTGTTTCTAATATCTCGCGGTAACGCCTATAATTGAGTAACATTGCTGCACTTGCTGATTTCACGGATCATCGCTTGTGCCTCGCTGTCATTTACTCTTACGATCTCCTGAATTTTCAGACACTTATCCCGGCACTATTCGTTCCCGTCATATTTCCAAATATACCGATATACATACTTGGAAGCGACTTTTCTCATATACTTATGAGGTTCATCGTTTCTATTTAATGAGCAGGTGGACATGGTTTTTCATTAATCAATAGGCATATATCCGGCAGTCAAATTCAGCCTTATACATGCCTGTTGATTAAAACACGCTTCGATCCTCATCGTCTTCAAAGATAACCTGACGGGTTATCCCTCTCAATATTATGTGATATATTCCGCTTTCGCTTTTCTTCCCAATTTGCCTTGGCATAAACATCACCTCGGACTTCAAGTATCACGATTCTTTATGGTGTCAAACCCCTGTCCCCATAACTTCTCGCCTAAGGATTGGTTAATTGATAACAACTCATGGTTATCAATTAACCAACTAAATAAATTCACACAGTTTCCATAAAATTATCTAAAATAAATGAGATATGTAACAGTCGTGTAACCACCGGATGATATCATTGCCTCCTAATATGGATATAAAAGAGAGCCCCAAATGATAACGCCATATTTTATCCCATGTGATTAGTGTGCTGTACCGGTAGAATGCAAGCCGGAAGGGCAGCATGGTATGGATTGACGAAAACAACGAGTCTCAGTTTCGCAGTACCCTTGAGTTCATAAGCTTCTTGATGAAGCGTTAACCCCGTAGAGGAACTGATCGCAACAACCCCACAAAAGAATCGTCCGGCATAATTTCTTCTGTCAGTACAAGAAGGAGGTAAAACGAATGAAAAATATCAAGCGAGTTTTCTCAGTGTTGCTAATCGTCAGCCTTATCCTCTCCATGTGGATCGTCCCAGTCACCGCTGCCGAGCCTGTCAGCAGCGAAGACCAAATAGAAAAATCTGGTGATATAAACTACGCATACCACACACTCGATAATACCACAAGCGGTTCAATTGCATCCAGCTCTGATCCCTATACCTATTCAAGCGGGTCGGAAGACCCAAAGGTGACGATTTCTGCTAAAATCGATCCGACGGACACCGAAAACAAGTTCAACATCACGCTTACTGTCGATACCAAGCAGGATGTTGAAATCACCACGACCACACCCGATGCGGCCGTTGTTTTGGTAATCGACGTTTCGAGTTCTATGAACAATGTTATACAGGGAAGAAGAAAAATCGAGGCCGCAAAAGAAGCCGCCATCGCCTTTGCACAGGATTTCGTCCGGGATAACGGCGGCGCCCACCGTTACATATCCGTTGTCGCTTTCGATGAAGACGCGACGACCGTTCTCAACTGGACAGACGCAAAGGATATCACCAACTGGAGCAGCGCTGCCGGAAACGATGTTTACGGCGCTATAAGCGGTCTCACAACCGGTTCTGGTACATGCATCGAGGGCGGCCTCCAAATGGCCTACAACCTGCTCGGTGTAAGCACGGTAAGCAGCTTGGAGAACAAGTTTGTAGTGCTCCTGTCCGACGGCGAACCTTACAACAGGGTTAACAGCAACAGGAACTCACTTACAAAAATTTTCGGAACGAGCACAAACACGAATAACGCTAAAACCGCTGCAAAAGCAGTCGCCGATAAGATCACCGATCCCGACGATCGCGACACGGACCTCTACAGCATATATTTCAACTCCGATACATCCACCGCCGTCACCTGGCTGAAAACATTCAGCAAGACCTATGCCGCGTCTGACGCCACCGAGCTTCTCGGCGCGTTTGAAGCAATCATAGACCAGATTGAACTTGTAACCAAAGCCTGGAGCGTAACAGCGCCGATGGGTGCGTTTATCCGCTTCGACAGCCTTATTTCCTCAGATGTTCCTCCGGAAGCGATAGTGACGCCGACCGCCGATAACGGATATCAGCTCACCTGGAATCTGCAGCAGACGACGCCCATTGTAACAGGCAGCGGTTCGGGTTCGAACTACACATATACCCTTAAATACAGCATCACGCTTGATACCGCAGCACCCGGTTTTGAAGAAGGCAAATTCTATCTGACCGGCAGATATACTTATCTCAACTACGTTCTATATAAATATCTCTCTACAGATGTCAATCATGAATACCCCATCCTCATTGACGAAAACGGTAACGAAATATACAACCCCGACGGAACCGTCAACACCTTGTCCGACGGTGTGACCGGCTCCAGGACGCTGGCTTTCAAAATTTCTGCCGTCAAGGGTTCCGTACCTGAGTATAATTACACGGTTCAGCACTGGCTCAAAAACAAAATCTCCGGATTATATGAGCTTCAAGCTTCGGAAACCGAAAATCACTTTGCCAAGCTATGGAGCAGCGTCACGGTCAGTGCGAAAGCCTTTACGAACTACAGCTTTGAAAGTGGGCCCATCAATTCACCACAGCAGATAACCCAAGAAAACATGGTGTTCGATCTCAAATACGGCCCGGACACGACCTCGGTCACCATCAATAAATATTATAAGACCGTAACGATCGAGGAGGACGGGGAAACAAACGACCCCGGTTACATCACTTCTCCTACTGTATCTACTGTCTCTTCTCTCTTTGTCGGAGATCCCTACGCTTATACTGTGACCGACACCGATACGGCCTTCGGCTACGCGCTGGACACATCATATCCCAACACGTTATCTATAGTCTCCCTTGCAAGTTCCGGTAATGTCATCAACCTTTACTTCACAAAAACGGATGATAAACGAGAGTCAGCCACGATCACTGAGATTCACGTCTTCAAGACCTACGCGTGGCAGCTTGTGGATGGCAGGTATGAAGAAGTCCTTGTCAGCACCATATCCGAACCAGTCTACAGCGCAACTAATTACCGCGAGTTTGACAAGTACGTATTCGATATCACTGAAGACGGCTACAATTACGTCGATAACGCGATAACGGGCGGCAGTCCGGATGCGGGTACGGTAAACACCATGATCCTCGGCCGTGGCGACAACACCGTGACGGTAACGTTTGAACGCCGCGGTCAGACCCCTCCCACTGCCTTCGTAACCATAACCAACCACTACACCCGTTCCGTGACAACGGTTGCCGACGGTGTCGCCAGTACGGTAATAGACCCCAATGGCGCGACATCGGAACCTGTCGTCGCGACCGTTCACCCTGACGGCAAACCGATATATGTCGGCGAGACCTACACCGCCTATGGCGATCAGACGACTTATAACGGCGTATCCGGCTACACGCCCGACGCTGAGAGCAAAACTATCACAGCCGTTATTGGCAGTAACAGCATCGACTTCTACTACAATAAGATCGAAGTCCCCGAAAAGGCCGGTGTCACAGTTTACCACATCTACCGCATTTGGGAGATATACTCGCTTGACGACGGCACTTCCTATGAACTTCGTTTAGCAGACAGCACAACCTATGAAGAAGACGACATAAAAGACATCCAGTTCTGGAAGGGCGAAAGCGTTCCAATCACTAACGGCTATAATGTTCCCGACACAGATTATCTCTTCAATGCTAAGAATGACTCCAAGATAATTGCCGGTACCGTCGAGACCGCATATACCGGTCAAACAATCTACGCAGACAACCAGACCGTTTATATCTACTACGACAAGACCAAAGATATCCGCGAGGCGGCAAGCATCGACGTCAGCTACATCTACAATACCTATCTGACCCATGTCAGCGGCGGCTCCGTAGTCACTGAGACAACGCCTATTATCGTTTCCGGCACTGAAAATAACTACGCAGTGAGCGGGCAGGCCGGTGATTCCGTCACTGCTGTTACCGAGGGGAAGGATACCTACTCCGGCATGGCTTATGCGACTATTCCTTATACACTGGCAACAACCGAGCTTTCAAGGATTCTTCACAGCGGCACCAACTCCGCTCTGGAAGTTATTTACAACCGCAGTGTAACAGACCTGACCGCTGCCTCATATACCGTCAATTATCATTACGCCGTATGGCCTATGACAGTTGTCGGCGGAGTTGCGGGCTACTATGGGACTCCAACCGAGGAAGATAGCAGTTCCGAAACCATCGACAGCTATGTCGGAGTCATGATAACTCTTCCCGTATCCGCCACCGCAGAGCACACGGTCGGCGACACGTCCTACAACTACTCGACCGACGACGCTTCCATCAGGACACTCACGCTCGCCGCAAACGGCAATGTGATTGACATATACTACGTCCGTCAGGTCCCGCTTAACAATGTAGAGGTAACCGTTCTTCATACCTATACGACCACCACGTATTATATAGACGAAAGCGGCAATGAACAGAGCAGTGTTGTTTCCATCGAAGGCAGCCCTGTCAGCGCGACTCTTTTCGAGGGCGAGACCTACATCGCGGCACTGCGCACCGAGGGCTACACCCTGGCATCCGCGATCTTTAACGACGCGAATGTGGAGCTCAACGCCACGGACGGCTACAGCTTTGCGGCGGCCGACGGCGACCGTGTGCACTTCTATTATGAAAAGATAGTAGATGAGCGCGTCTCAGCAACCGTAACCGTCAACCATTATTATTACAACACCGATTACTATGATACGGAACCGGTCCTTGTCGGCAGCATAACCTCACCTGAAGGCGCGAGCTTCTACGCCGGCCAGCGTTACACCGCGCCCCTGTCCGCCGCTTACCTCGGCAACTCTAACTATCAGGTGATTGGTGCCAACTCAACCAACGAATCTTTCAACGCCGAGGATTACAGCGTAATCCTTCAGGCAGGCAGCAACATTATCAACATCCTCTACAATGTAAATATCGATACCCGCGTTGACACGTCAGCAACCGTCATCCATGTCTATAAGGTGCATGACAGTTACACCGATCAGACCTCCGAGGTTGGTTCCTATACCGAAACATTCTCCGGTGTAGAAGACGGATGCTGGGTCAATAACGCCTTCACCGCCACAAGGCGTTTGTCAAACAACGACACAGCCTACGAATTCGTCTCAGCGGATCCCGCGGAAACGATAACGCTGGGCAGTGCTTATAACGAACAGCAGCAACCGGCCAATGTCATACATATGTACTACGTCAGGGAAACCAGCAGCGCGCCTGAGACCTACACGCTCACCATATATTATATCTATGCAGGCGGCGGTACGGCCCACGACACCTACAACGGCACATACGAGGCGGGCAGCACATACAGCATAACTTCACCGAGCATTTCCGGGTACACACCCAGCATATCCGTGGTTTCCGGCACGATACCGCAGGGCGATGTGATCGTTACGGTTACATACACGGAGCAGCCGTATTACCCCCCGTACTACCCGCCGATAAATCCTGAGGAGCCCGAAGTTATCGAGGAACCCGAAGTTATCGAGGAACCCGAAGTTCCGCTCGCCGAGGTTCCGGAGGATATCCCAGAAGAGGAAGTCCCGCTCGCCGAGGTTCCCGAAGAAATTCCCGAAGATGAAGCTCCTCTTGATGACATTCCCGCCACCGGCGATACCAACCGGAGCAGCTTTTTATGGACGCTCATAATTCTCTGCGCCGGCGCCCTGATGATCCTGCTCAAGCC
>JAAYJC010000206.1 GCA_012523085.1 Clostridiales bacterium | reverse complement strand
TCCCAACACCGTTTCCCCCTTCCGCAGCGGCGCTCTTTTTTAAGATACCGGTCGCTTAGGTTAATTTGATTATACCATTTCATCCGAAAACACTCAAGCGAACAGGCGCGTATTGGCATGTTTGCACGGTATACAAAGCACCGGCAATATGCTATAATTTATTATTGGATACCAAATTTTTCGGGCAGATACGGTATCGACTATGTGAGGTGCGCTTGATGGCGATTTCCGTTAAACTTATCCGGATGCAGCTGAGCTTATTAAAACATACGCAGAAAGCCTGCGACTTTGCCGCCAACAGGGTTGCGCAAGACAAGATCGGGCTTTTGATGGCAAGGACGCACGGTTCAAAGGTCAGCTACTCCACGCAGGTATTCAAAGATTTTATAGGCAGGTGGATTGTCCCGAAAGCTAACACGCAGCCGGGCGTTTTGTTATACCTGCACGGCGGCGGTTATGTCGCCGGGAATATCGATTACGCGAAGGGCTTCGGCACCATACTTGCCGCGAAAAACGGCATCCGCGTTTTCTGCGCCGCATACAGGCTCGCGCCCGAAAACCGGTTTCCCTCGGCGGTTTTAGATGCGCTGGAAGCGTACGAATACCTCCTTGCCTACGGCTATAAAGCTAAGGATATCATTTTATGCGGAGAATCGGCCGGAGGCGGCTTAATCTACGCGCTGGTTCATAAGCTCAAAGCGCTCTCCCTCCCGCTGCCCGGCGGACTGATTGCCATCTCACCCTGGACGGACCTTACCCTCTCGGGCGAGTCCATTGAGACCATCGGCGACCGGGACGCCTCTTTATCCAAAGATTGCTTGGCGTATTACGCGCATTTGTATACGGACGATCCCGAGAATCCTCTCGCTTCTCCCTTGTTCGGCGATCTGACCGGCTTCCCGCCTTCTCTCATTTATGCAGGCGGATGCGAAATTCTGCTGGACGATTCTGTCCGCATGCATAAAAAACTGCGTGAGAGCGGCTGTAAATCGTCTTTATATGTCGCACGGAATATGTGGCATGCCTATGTGCTTTACGGGGTCAAGCCCTCGCCGCAAAACCACCTTCAAATCGGCAGCTTTATCAAGGATGTGACCCGATGAACACAGACAGCCCAAACTGGATGCGCCTGGACAATGCGGCAAAGATATATCCGGCTGTCAGAAAAAGAAGCTGGAGCGCTATGTTCAGGCTTTCCGCCACGCTGAACGAAACCATTGAGCCCCGCGTTCTTCAGACAGCGCTTGCCGCAACGCTCAAACGCTTCCCGAGTCTCGCTGTCAGGTTAAGACGCGGCTTTTTCTGGTATTATCTTGAAGGCATTCAATCGGTGCCGGCGGTCATACAGGACGAGTCCTACCCCTGCAAGCGCATGACAAAAGATGAAATCCGGCGATGCGCATTTCGCGTCTTGTATTATAATAACCGGATTGCCGTCGAGTTTTTTCACGCCCTTACGGACGGCAGCGGCGGCATGGTGTTTTTAAAGACGCTGCTTGCCGAATACCTCAGTTTAAAGCACCATACGGAGATACCGAGTATTGAAGGTGTTCTGGACCGCAATATGGAGCCGAACCCCGGCGAACTTGAGGACAGTTTTTTTGTGCATGAGGGCGATATCAAGCAAAGCAGGCGCGAAGAAAAATCCTACAGGCTCAAAGGCACTCTGGAGCCTGACCGGTTTTTGCACTTAACCGCCGGGACGGTTTGCCTTTCGGATATCCTACCGGTGGCAAAGCGCCACTCGGTCAGCCTGACCGTTCTGCTTGTTTCCATCATGATTGCCGCCGTCATCGACATCCAGAACAAGGACATTTCACACAGGCGGCGGCAGAAGCCGGTGAAAATCCAGGTCCCGGTAAATCTGCGCCAGTTTTTTAAAAGCGAAACGCTGCGCAACTTCGCTTTGTATATCACGCCCGGCGTTGATCCCCGCATGGGTGACTACAGCTTTGCCGAGATACTCAAAGCTGTTCACCATAAGATGGGCGGCGAGCTCAATGACAAGAACCTGAAGGCAAAGCTGACGGCGAATGTCCGGTCGGAAAAAAACCTGCTGCTAAAAATCATGCCGCTATTCATCAAAAACGTCGCCCTGCGGACCGTTTATAATATAATCGGTGAAACCACCTCGAGCGTCACGCTCTCGAACATGGGCATTATCAAGCTCCCTCCGGAGATGAGCGCCTATGTCAAACGCATGGATTTCATTCTGGGCGCGCTGGCCAAAAACCCCTATAACTGCGGCGTTCTTTCTTACGGGGACAAGCTTTATATCAACATCATCCGGACAGTCAGGGAGCCTGTGCTGGAACACGGTTTCTTTACGTATTTACGAAAGCTCGGCATACCGGTTAAAATCGAAAGCAACCGCAGATAAATTAATCCTGTTTTATCTTCCGCCCAAAAGGGGCAGAACGGAGACCTAAATGTCTTATTGTGTAAACTGCGGCGTTGAACTTGGCGATAGTGAAAAATCCTGCCCGCTCTGTCTGACTAAGATCATTCACCCGGGTAGAAAAATAAAGCCGGGCGAAGCGCTGTACCCGCCGCATGGGCACGCCTCGGATCAAAGGGTCAGCAGAAGCGGCATTATCTTGATCCTCACGCTGATCTTTTTGCTGCCCACCTCGATTGTCGCAATGGCGGACATCAGCATGAACTTCAGCATCACCTGGTCTGGTTATGTGCTGGGCGCTTTTCTTTTACTGTATCTTTCAATTGTACCTCCGATTGCGTCCAAAAAGGATCTTCCCGTCCTCTTTATTGTGATAGACGCCGTATGCCTGTCGCTTTATCTGCTGCTCGTTGAGCACATGACCGGCGGGAAATGGTTAGTTTCGGTCGCGCTCCCGATCATTCTGGGCATCGCGGCGGCTGTTTCGGTTCTGGTCACGCTAGCCAGAAAAGCGAAGCTGGTCGGATTAAATCTGTTTGCCGCCTCGCTTTTTACCGCGGCTTTTCTGCCCGTTCTGATTGAATGGCGCCTCAATGCCGCATACGGCCTGCACAGATTCTTTAATTGGGCGCTCTACCCGTTTGTCGTCTGCCTTATCCTCGGTGCGATCTGCCTGGTGATCAACCGAAATGAGCCCCTGAAGAAAAAGCTTGCGCGGAAATTCTTTCTTTGATTTGATAAAAAGCGCGATGCTGCGCCTTTTTAACCATAACGATTGTAAATAAAAAAACGGACGGTAAAAATGAACTGGCTGCATTATTCGTTAATTGCCTTGTGCATCGGCTATGCGCTGGACCTTCTCCTGGGCGACCCCCAGGGTTTCCCGCATATAATCAGAGGCGTCGGGCTGGTGATAGCGGGTCTTGAAAAATTAATAAGGCGGCTTCTTCCCCAAAAGAGCGGCGCCGAGCTGTTCGGCGGCATTCTGCTCGTCGTTTTAGTTGTGCTGATCTGCGCCTTTTTACCGGCGCTGCTGCTTTTTTTCCTGTACCGCCTGAGCATCTGGCTGGGTCTTATTCTCGAGAGTCTGATCTGTTATCAGACGCTTTGCACGCGTTCGCTCCGGGTGGAGAGCATGGCTGTATACAACGAGCTTGAAAACGGCGATATTGACGGCGCCCGCAAGGCCGTTTCGATGATCGTCGGACGCGATACGGCAGCGCTCGACGATAGTGGCATTACACGCGCCGCCGTGGAGACGATTGCGGAAAACACCGCAGACGGCGTCATCGCGCCGCTTCTGTACATGCTTTTTGGCGGCGCGCCTTTGGCTCTTATGTACAAATCGGTCAATACAATGGATTCAATGGTCGGCTACAAAAACGACAAATACCTGTATTTTGGAAGGGCTGCCGCCAGATTTGACGATGTTTTAAATTTTATCCCCGCTCGCATAACGGCTGTTTTGATGCTCCTCGCGTCGCTGCTCCCGGGCTTTGATACCGGGGGCGCGCTTCGTATATACAGGCGGGACCGGCGCAACCACAAAAGCCCGAACTCCGCCCATTCGGAGGCCGTTTGCGCGGGCGCGTTGCGCATCAGGCTAGGCGGTAGCGCGCATTACTTCGGTAAAGCTCAGGAAAAGCCGACAATCGGGGACGATATCCGGCTGATTGAATATAAAGACATCAAAAGAGCAAACAGGCTGATGACGGCAGCTTCACTGATTGCACTCGCACTGAGTGTAAGCATCAAAGCTGCTGTCATTATGCTGACATAAAACATCTAACGCGAGGCGATAAAAGTCTATCGCGTTGCGATAGACGGGGGGATTTATATGGACAGTCACGGACATGGCGGAGACATCTTCGCCTATGAAAACATACGGTACGACTTCTCGGTAAACATCAATCCTCTGGGTATGCCCGAATCCGTAAAAAGAGCCGTTGCGGCGCATATCTCGGATTTTGAAACGTACCCGGACACAAAATACCGCGCGCTGCGCGCCGCAATCTCGGACATGGAGCAGCAAAACGCCTCGCATATCGTTTGCGGAAACGGGGCTGCCGACCTCATTTACCGGCTGTGTCAGTCCATTAAACCCGAAAATGTTCTGGTCTGTGCGCCGAGCTTTTCGGAATACGAGCGGGCTGCCGCACAGGCGGGCGCAAATATTCTGGTTCACCGTTTAGCGGAGGATAACGGCTTTTGCCTGACCGATAACATTCTTGGTGATATTACCGAAGATATCAACATGGTCTTCCTTTGCAGTCCCAACAATCCGACGGGCGCGGTCATCCCCTTTGAGCTGATCGAAAAAGCAGCCGGAAAGGCCGCTGAAAACAATGCATTGCTCGTTTTGGACGAGTGTTTTCTGGACTTTACAGACGCAAAGTCCGCAAAATCTCTGATTTTGACATATGGGAATCTGGTTATTTTAAAGGCATTTACGAAAATATTTGCAATGGCCGGCCTGCGGCTCGGCTATATTCTATGCTCAGATTCAGATGTTTTGGAAAAGGTCGATTTGACCGGTCAGTGCTGGAGCGTTTCCGCTCCCGCCCAATATGCGGGCATCGCAGCCTGCAAGCTGTCGGATTTTGTTTCCAGGACGCGGGAATTGATCTCGCGGGAGCGAAGCTTCCTCACGCGCGGCCTCCGCAGCCTCGGACTGACCGTGTTTTCAAGCAATGCCAACTTTTTGCTGTTGCGCTGTGCGCTGCCGTTAAAGGAAATGCTTCTGGAAAAAGGGATCTTAATCCGCTCCTGTTTAAATTTCAGGTCGCTTGATGACAGCTATTTTCGCGTTGCGGTAAAAGCACGCGAGGCGAATACGGCGCTTCTTGACGCGTTGGGGGAGGTACTGCGCTAATGGCCAAATCCATCATGATTCAAGGCACCATGTCCAATGCCGGTAAGAGCCTTCTGACAACCGGACTGTGCCGCGTATTCCGACAGGACGGATATTCCGTCGCGCCGTTTAAGTCCCAGAATATGGCGCTCAATTCCTTCATCACCCGGGAAGGGCTGGAAATGAGCCGCGCCCAGGCAGTTCAGGCCGAAGCCTGCGGCATTGAGCCCAGTGTTTTGATGAACCCGATTTTATTGAAGCCCGTTACGGAAATGGGCTCTCAGGTCATCGTGAAGGGCGAGGTTCTTGGCACCATGGACGCCCGGGAATACTACAAGATAAAACCATCGCTAACCCCCGATATCCTTTCCGCTTATGAAACGCTGGCTTCAATGCACGACATCATCGTGCTCGAGGGCGCGGGAAGTCCGGCGGAAATCAATATCAGCGCGGGTGATACCGTTAACATGGGTATGGCGCGCATGGCAAAGGCCCCGGTGCTGCTGGTGGGCGATATAGACCGGGGCGGGGTATTCGCGCAGCTTGTCGGTACAGTCATGCTGCTTGAAGCGTGGGAGCAAAATCTGCTCAAAGGCCTTATTATCAACAAGTTCAGAGGCGATTTGGACATACTGCGTCCCGGCCTTTCGATGCTTGATGACCGGTGCGGAAAGCCCGTACTGGGCGTTTTGCCCTATCTGCATGTTGATATTGACGATGAGGACAGTCTCAGCGAGCGGCTGTCCCGAACCGAGGCCCCGGGCCTTTTGGATATCGCGGTTATCCGGCTGCCGAAAATCTCAAACTTTACGGATTTTTCCGCTCTTGAGGCAACGCCCGGCATTTCGGTGCGTTATGTCGGTTCTCCGTCCCAGCTTCGAAATCCCGATATGATCATTCTGCCGGGTACCAAAAACACGATACCCGACCTTCTCTGGCTGCGCCAAAACGGACTGGAGGCCGCAATCAAACAAAGGGTTTCCGGGGGCTGCATTTTGTTCGGTATCTGCGGAGGATATCAGATGCTCGGCCAAACCGTCAGCGACCCCCTCGAAACACAAGTCGGCGGAAGCGTTGCCGGTATGGGCCTGCTCCCGATCTCGACAGCGTTTTACGCCGAAAAGAGAAGCGTGAGGACCGGCGGCACACTGCTCGATATTAGCGGCGCGCTTTGCGGTCTTTCGGGAAAAAGCGTCGAGGGCTATGACATACACATGGGTAAAACAACATTGGAAAACGGTGCAAAACCTTTGCTGCTGTTGAACAGCGGTGATGTGGGGGGCTGCTTCTCCGGAAATGTGTATGGCTGCTATCTCCATGGTTTTTTTGATTCGAACGACTGCCGCCGGAGCGTGATTTCCGCACTCTGCGCAAAGCGCGGCATAGAGGAAAACAGCATAGGCGCTGTCGACAGACAAGAACACAAGGAAAAGCAGTATGATCTTCTGGCCGACGCCCTCCGGGCGAATCTGGACATGAAACGCATCTACCGCATTTTGGACGAAGGCATCTGAAGCAGTTCTACAATTTAAACGAAAGACAACAGTATGGCCATGTGGGCACCGCGGCGCCCACATGGCCATACTACATGATAACTAATGTCCAAAAAGCAAAAATGCTCTTTTTGACGGCGAAACAAGTTTCGTTAGTCCGGTACGCTGAATGTTTTACATATGATTTTCCAGTCTCCGTTTTCCTTGATAAAATCGAATTTATCCTCCACCGTAACATCCCCGTAAAAACCGCTGACGAGCAAAGACGCGTCCGCATCGCGCTCGGTAACGTTCAGCTCGGTTATGACTGTCGTACACTCTGCGGCTATGTCAATCGGGGACGGCTCTTTCGCGACAGCGGAAAAAAACGGCTCCGGCGTCCCAAACAAAAAGACTTTTCCAGAAAAGCCGAACATAACGGCTTTTTCATGAAACAGCTCTCTGAGAGATTCCGTATCCGCGGCATACACGCTGCTGTAATAAGCATTCATCAGCTTCATCACAGCTTCCGTTTCAACCAATTTACTTTTCATATGTACTCCATCATCAAAAATATGCTGCCGACCCGCACGCACGAATCGGCACTGTTATGTTATTTGAAGTCTAGCACAAACATGCGTGTGCACGCAATAACAATGATAGGAAAAAACCAGGTTGAAATCCCCTGCGTTTCATGTTTAAGGAAACCGAATGACATGCCAAAGGGCGTCTATGTAGTCCGCTCTCGCGTTTTTGTATTTGAGATAGTACGCGTGCTCCCATACATCCATTATAATAACCGGCCTTGCCTTTAAAACAAGCGAGGTATCCTGGTTCTTGAGATTGATGATCTTGAGTCCGCCCTGACGCGTATAGATCAGGCAGGTCCACCCCGACCCGAAAACCCTGAGCGCCTCCTCGGAAAACACCTTTTTAAAATTGTCCAGCGAAAAAAAAGTGTTCTCGATGTCCGACAAAAGTGTTTGGGCGGGCGCGTTGAGATGTGCATCATAAGGGGCAAGGCCGTTAAAAAACAGATTGTGGTTATACACCCCACCTCCGTTCTGCATGATTTTCGTATAGGTATCCTGCGGTAGAAATCTGGTCCAGGTCAACAGCTGTTCAAGGGTGAGCTCCTGCAGATTCGGATACGGCTCGATTGCCTTGTTCAAATTGTTGATGTAGGCCGCAAAGTGTTTATCATGGTGATAAAACATCGTTTCCGCGTCAATATACGGTTCTAACGCATCATATTCATATGGGAGCGGCGGCAATTCAAAAGGATAGGTGTTAAACGGCATGAGGAACCTCCCGGCATAATTCTTTACGCAATTTGCGTCAGGAAACCGGAAAAGCCCTCTTTCCGGTTTTTTTATATTATATGATGCGAGAGCTTGCGTCATGCCGATGTAAAGCCCTTAATCGGGCGGCCGGTTTGCGAAATATTCCGTTACGGCTCTATACGCCGTTTCGCTTTGAAGGTCATATTTCGCGCTGTTCCTATTTGTCATGGCGAAGTTTCTTTGATCAATCAGATAGTCCTCCAGCCTGTCTTTCAACCGTTGATCCCCGGTTGTCTGATAAACCTCCAGCGCGGGCAAAACACCTGCCGGTCCGGAGCGGCTGAGAATCTCCGTATCAAATTCGCTTAGCGTCCCGTTAACATATCTGTCTGCGTTGATCTTTACGACAATAGCGTCCGGATCACACAAAAACAGTGCGCAAAGAATCAGCGCTCCGGTAAAGGCGGCAAACCGGATAATGGAAAATGTCCATTTCTGCATCGCAATGACGGCAAGGCAGATAAGCGCCATAAATCCCATGAAAACGCAGGGTAAAATCCGCGGCATTGTCAGGCCGTAAACGCGGATATACAGCGCCATCTTGCTGAAAGCCGTTGCGATGAACACCAGCGTCAGCAGCGCAAAAACCACATTGAAAACCTTCAGCGTTCTGCTTTGCGGCCTGCGCTTCCGGTTCATCGTGTTCGCTGCCGTCACAACCCCCAGATTGATCGCGGCAAGCTGGGTCAATTCGAAGAAACCGCGCCTCGCGTATTCGGAATACACAAGAAAACCCTCGGGTCTTTTCCCGGAAAATGCTGAAAAGAAATACGGCAGCTGACTGAAAATAAAGGCCAGGTAGACCCCGCATAAAATTCCGAGTACGGTATATACCGTAGCCGCCGGGATGATGCGCAGCGTCGTTACCGCTTTATTGGCAGCATCTTTTTTAAATGTATCGCAGTTTCTGTTGTGCCCGCAGCCGGAAAAAAGCGCATATATATATGCCGCAATCGGTATAGAGGGCAGAAAATATATCATGAACCGGATCACAGCCGTATTGTTGAAGTTTAAAAGTCCGGAAAAGGAATCCATTATTTTCGCAAAGCCACCGCTGTCTGCAGAAAGCAGAAGCGGAACCAGCACATATAGACTCAGCAGCGCGACGGCAATTCCGGCAAGAACGGAAAAATATGCGCGGTATCTGCTTTTATTTTTGTTTTTCTGCGCCATGAGCGCCGCGTACTGGTTTAGAAAATTCCGAAACGGAATGACAAACACCAGATTAAGCCCGTCGAGCGCCAGCAGATTGTCTGTCCTGCCTCCGATTTGTGTTTTAGTCAGGCTCATCACACTGTAAACGGCCAAGCAGAACAGGAATAATCCCCGAAGCGGACCCAGTCCCCTGCCGGGAAAAAGCGCAAAGCTCAAGCCGGTCAGCCAACAGGTAAGAATCCAGAACAGACCCTCCCCTTTGAGTGCAAGGCTCTTTTCCCGTATACAGACATAGACGGCGGCTGATACGCAATAAAGCGTTGTGAAGGCCGCAACACCCCAACCCTGCCAGGAAAAGAAAACCCAGCGGGAAAAAAGATAGCCGATGACAAACGCGCACAGGGCGAAAACCACGTCTGTACGATCCGGTGAAACCGGCTTTACAGTATTGACCGAAAGGCGGGTTTTGTCCGGCTGCCCGAATGAAAAAGCCCCTTCATTCCATGTATCCATAAGCGCGCACCCTTTCTGATAATCCGGATCACCGGTCGGTTTTGTATTCCAGTATGTCGCCGGGCTGGCAATCCAGAGCCTTGCAGATCGCCGCCAGCGTCGTAAAGCGAATTGCCTTAGCTTTTCCCGTCTTTAATATCGAGAGGTTTGCCTGACTTATCCCGATCTTTTCGGCGAGCTCACCCGACGAGATCTTGCGTTTCGCCATCATCACATCGAGATTTACGATTATCGACATATGCCCCTCCTAAATGGTGTAGTCCGCATCGTCCTGCAAAGAGACGGCCCTTGCAAAAACATTCTTGACCACCCGTACAATCAGTCCCATAAAGGCGGCCGCGACGCCCACCAGCGCCCAGGGAAAATAATAAAAAGCGGAAATAAGGCAAATGACGGCGCCCGTAAAGCAACACCAGGATATCTGCCTTAAGCTGCCGACATTCTTTGCGATAAACACCTGTCCGCTCTTCATCCGCTCCAGCAGGCGGTACAAACTGACCAGCAAAAACCCGGCGGGAACGATCCCCGTATAAACCGTCAGCAGGAAATATGCCTTTGTACCGTTAAAATCCGATCGCGAGATCAAAATCAGTTTGTCCGTCAAAAGCGGCGCTGTCACCGCAAGACCTGCCAGCAAAATCAGAAAGACAATAACGCACATTTTACTCAAAACAATGGATTTGCAGTCATTCCACATAATTACCCTCCTTGCATTTTTGTATATTATACCATCTCTATTATTGTATTGCAATACTTTTTTATTGTTATTCGATAAATAAGTATTGCAAACAAGGGGGCGGTTCATCTGTCTGGCCTCGGTAAGACAATTGTACCGCCCCCTTGTTTTTTCACGTTATATTCAGATCAGGAAAAACGCGCAAACCGCAGCCGCAAAGGACCCGAGCAGATTAAACAGCATATCGGTATTGGTATCCCTAAGACCCTTTTGCATATTAGCCGCTTCTTTTATGTCCATACAAAACTCAAACAGCTCAAAAATTGTCCCGACTGTCACACCCAGCGTCAGCACATACAAAGCAAGAAATGTCCGCGAGCCGCCGTATTCAATAAACCTGCCCAGAATAAAGTAAACCAGCAGCGCAAAGGTAAACGCGCCGAAGGCATGAAGATAGCGGTCAAAAACCCGCGATTTTTCATATAACTTTAAATAATAACCGAAAATATTATGCAGAAAAACGGCAATCAGGCTCAGCACAAGCACGACATACGGTAAGCCGATACTAAAAAACAACCTGGCCGATAACAATGCGGCGAAAAAAACCAGCGCGGCAATACCCGAATTGCGGTTAAGCTTCTGCTTTTTGCGTGTAAAGTGAACGATCAGATACAGATGTATCAGGCAAAATAATATGAAGGCAATATAAAACAACGTTTTCATATGATCTCATTCCTCGCAGACAAGGGACGCCCTCTCTGTCTTTCCTCCGGTCAGGTGACAAGGACGGTTCGAAACCACTGAAAAAGTCCCCATGACAGGTAAAAATATGGTATAATAGAAGCATGAAAACCGAATGAAGAGAGGGTTTGTCATGCTACGAAAAAAAGAACAGCAAATGTCGCTTTAC
>JAAYJC010000205.1 GCA_012523085.1 Clostridiales bacterium | reverse complement strand
GTCACGGAACAGCTCATGGCAGACGCCTGGGCAGAGGTGCTTGATGTGCCTGCTGTGGGTATTGACGATAATTTCTTTGAGCTGGGCGGAGACTCCTTAAGCGCGATCAAAGTTGTTTCTATGCTGAGATTAAGGATTAATCTTGTTGATTTTTACACACATCCGACTGTGCGCGCCCTGGCGGAAAAAATGATCACTGAAAAGAACGAAACAGGGATCCGGGTTAGGTTAACAAGAAGAAAGAAAGCTTCTGGTCGCAATGTGGTCTGCTTCCCCTATGGCGGTGGCAGCGCGCTGGCATACAGAAAGCTGAGCAATGCGGTACAAGAGAAGGATTATAGTCTTAATATCTATTCCCTGAACCTGCCGGGACATGACTATGGAGCTCAAAACGAGCTTATGCCGATAAAACAAACCGCGGAAATGCTGGCGGCTGAAATCGCTGAAAACCTGTCCGGTGAATTAATTCTTTACAGTCATTGTGTCGGCTGCGCGCTGATGCTTGCCACTGTTGATCTGCTTGAAAAAGCATGCGTTCCTGTAAAGGCTGTTTTTATAGGCGGTGTAATGCTGCCGAGATTTATAAGATTATACGGACGCTTTATAAATCCGTGGATGTTTTATACCGATAAACGCATTATAAGATATCTGAAAAAAATCGGGTTGCCCAAGGATTTGGCAGACGATAAAGAATATGCTGAGGTTATGATTTCGGCATTCAGGCATGATTCCGGGGGTTTTACAAGCTATATTTATTCATTGCTGGGCAGTGAAGCAAAAAAGCGAGAAATGCCAACGTTCATTGTCGTGGGCGGCAAGGACATAACGACAAAAAAATATTCGAAAAGATATTTGCGCTGGCATAAGTTTTTCGAAAATATCAAGCTGATTGCCATTGAAAATGCGGATCATTATTTTATTGATACACATGCTGACAATATCGCGGAATATATTGACAGCATTTGAATGTGACTTTTGAAAGGCATGCTGATGAGATGATAACTTATGATTTACCATTCATTTTGCTTCATTTGGCAGCTGTGTTGACGCTGGTGTTTTCTATCTATATCATCAGCTTAAAGAATAAAGAAATACTGCATCGTCTCTTTGTGGGTATTACGCTTGCCGTTTTTCTGTGGACGGTCTTTTCCCTGCTTCAGGTTTATGTCAAAGCCTTGTTTGATTACTCCGGTATGGTGTTAACGAACATTTATTTTTCAGCAGCGGGCTTTGTTTCATTTTTCCTGTTCTATATCGGTTATACCTTCTCGCACCCGGATAAAATACTTAAACTGAAGCATTATGCGCTGTTCATATTCCCAATTATGAATGCGGTTATGATATGGACAAACGATTTTCATCATCTGTACTTTTTTAATTTTTCTGAAATAAGCAGCCATATTGTCAGAGGACCGTATTTCAACTTTGAGCTTTTTATCAGCTTCACCCTCGTTTTGCTGAGCTGGTACTTTCTGTTATCATTTACAATACGTAACTCCGGTTTTTTCTCCAAGCAGTCGATACTTATAATTATAGGAACGATAGTACCTTTGGTCGTTGATGTGGCCTTTGTTGCACAGCTCTATGAATTCCCGGCATATTTTGAACCGATATCATTTTCTTTTTCCGTTGTTTGCTTCGCGTTCGCCATTTTCAGGTTCGGTCTGCTCAACATCATCCCGATCGCGCTGCAGACAGTGGTCGATCATATCTCCGACAGCTATATTGTTGTCAATGAGCGCAGTGAAATCATTGATTTTAACAGACCGTTTATCGAAAACGTTCAGGACATTACCAGTGTGACGCGGAAGGACAGCCTGGAGAAACTGTTTAAAAATCTTGATAATATCTCATTTGTCAAGTATGATGGCTTTGCGGAGTCAATCCGGGAAGCGCGCGAGACGAAAAGAACGGTCAGCTTTGAAAATCAATACATATACGATGGCATTGAAAAAACTTTCACCGTGGAGATTACGCCGATTTATACGCAGGATCGGTTCAGAGGCACCGTTATCGTCATGAAGGATATTACCGAGCAGCGGAAATCATATGAAATGATCCGGCAGGCGCAGATCATGCTCATTGAAAGCGAACATATGGCCTCTCTCGGACAGCTCGTCGGCGGCATTGCCCACAACCTGAAAACACCGATCATGTCGATTGCGGGCGGTCTTATCGGTCTTTCCGACCTGATTGACGAGTATGACGAGTCGGTGGGAGACGACGGCATCACAGTTGAAGACCACCGCGAAATCGCCGGTGAGATGCGCGGCTGGATTGACAAATTGAAGGAATACACCGCATACATGTCAGACATCATATCAACGGTTAAAGGGCAGGCTGTACAGCTCACAGCATCAACAACAGACTGCTTTACACTCAAAGAACTCATCAAGCGTGTGGACATCCTGATGAATCATGAGC
>JAAYJC010000204.1 GCA_012523085.1 Clostridiales bacterium | reverse complement strand
TTCTCAAGCGTTTCATAGGAATGCAGGAGCTTCAGCGTCGTTGGCAGATAGTAGTTCATGAAGCGCCTGATTTGAGGTGATTTTTCCGGCTTGTCCTCAACAATTTTGAATATTTTCGCCGTGAGTTCCTCGATACGCTGAATTTTGTCGCAGATGACCGGGTCCAGTGTTTTTGCGCGCAGCATATGGAGTTCATTGATGATGGCGACATATTGATTATCGCTGCCCACTGTTTTTTCGGTGTCCGCCGTTTTGGCGGCTACGGAAGCGTTTCGCGCCTTTTCTGCGGCTTCGCGGGAGAGAACAAAGCTGTCAAGGCTGCTGTCGATATAGGCAAGCGGTCCAAAATAACCGCAGTCAATCATGGATTGGAGCGTTTTTCTGGTCTTGTTGACCGAATTGCCGACCGCTCTGGATATTTCGGTGATGGGCATGGTCTGACGGTCGCCGATCACAACGGCATACTTATTAAAGCGGCTGAACCTTCTCAAAACGGTACCCCGTCCGATAAAGGAAAACACCGCGCTGGAGTAAAACAGCGCGCTGAATACTGCCATGGTCACCGTACTGCCGATGAAACCGATGGCGGCATACGAGCTGAGCCCCAAAGTCAGAAAAACCGTTCCGGCAGCCAAAAAGATAATACCCAGAAACATCAGCAGTGCCGACAGACCCTTTCCGGACTGCTTTCTCGCGGCCTTGGCCTTAGCTTTATCGGTTTTTTTGCCGGCGTTCTTAACGTTGTAATATTGATATGCGGGCTGCGCAGGCGTAGGCCGCGCCTGCGCCTGATAATTCCGGTATGCCTGGCGATTGGTTTGCTGATACGTCCGGCCGGCTCCGGAACTCTTGTTTTTCGCGGAACTGGAGAGTTTAACCAGCAACAATATAACCCCCAGCGGAAAGGCCGCGAACAGGCATACCAATACAATCAGCCAAGACAGTGTGTCTCCCGATGGTTGCGTGTTATTGTTATTGCGGTTGTTCATTGTCACGTCCCTCGTCACGTTCCTCTGCATAAAAATGACAGACATGCTGTGATTTTAGTATAACAAAATCACAGCTGAAATAAAAGTACAAAAAGGCCCCTCATTTCGCCGGTGTAAATAAGGGGCATTAGCTATATGCCATGAAAGTAGTTATAAGAATTTTCGGCATCTTTTCGGATTTGCTCCTTCAGCTCGTCCTTGCTGTTGAACTTTATTTCGGGGCGCATGCGCTTATAAAACTCAACGCGCACCATTTTTCCGTAGAGATTCCCGGTAAAGTTCAGAATATATGTCTCCGCTGTGACTTGATCGGAATTATTGACCGTCGGCCTGATTCCGACGTTTGTGACGCCGATATGCTCGCTATTGTCGTCCAGGTAGACCCGCGTGGCATAAACGCCGTATGCCGGGATAAGCACACCCTCCTGAAAACACATATTTATGGTCGGCGTGCCCAGAGTGCGGCCCAGCCGGTAGCCGTAGCGCACAATATCTGTGAGCACGTGGGGATGTCCCAGAAATTCGCCGGCCTGCTCCATATCTCCCTCGGTGATAAGCTTTCGGATATATGTCAAGCTGCTGGTTATACCCTTATACCTGACCTCCGCGATGTTATCGCACTCA
>JAAYJC010000203.1 GCA_012523085.1 Clostridiales bacterium | reverse complement strand
CTTTTTCGGATTCATATAAAGCGCTTGTTTTTTCCTGGGGCAACACCACACGCTTTAAGCTTCCGCTGCTGTGCGGTGTTGCCCTTAGATAGGTAGCGTTTATTATGTTTAAAGCCGACGGCGCTCAACTGTTTCAGTTGCAATAAATGGTTGCAATCGGAAAGTAAATACCATAGAATATAGACAGCCGGCCGGCGCATTCGGACGATTTGCTTTATGCGATGGAAAACGACAAATTAAGCAATATATACCATGTATAATTGTCGCATTATTGGGACAACCTACTCAACGGCGTTTTTCTTACTGAGATTTCTCTGTGAGAAAGCAGCGGGAAAAATATCAAGAAAAAAACGCTGGGCAGTGCTTGAATGCTGCACACGGGCTCGGGGGTTTACATGGTCATAAACGGTGAGTTTAAAAACGGAAAACTGACGGTTTTTCTTAAAGGCGATCTGGACCATCACGCGGCGCGGGAAGCAATGCGGGAGCTGACCTTAAAAATCGATACACATCTGCCGCGCAGCTGCGTTCTGGACTTGAAGAATTTGAGGTTTATGGACAGCTCCGGTATAGCGCTGATCCTGAAAACCGATAAGCGCATGAAGGAGCTTGAAGGAAAGTTTTGTGTGGTTAATGTACCGCCGCAGCCAAAACGCGTACTTAACGCTTCCGGAATTTCACGCATCATCGACATACGGGAGGCAGGAATATGAAAGTAACGAATTACATAAAAATCGAATTTCCTTCTCGGTCTGCAAACGAAGCCTTATCAAGGAATGTTGCCGCATGCTTTGCAGCGCAGCTGGACCCAACGCTTGAAGAACTGGGCGATATTAAAACCGCCGTCAGTGAAGCGGTTACAAACAGCATCGTGCACGCCTACCCGAATGATGTCGGCAGGATATGTATGAAATGCAGGCTTTTTGAGGACAGGAGTATCGAAATATCCATACGCGACTGGGGAAAGGGCATAGCTGATGTCGAAAAAGCGATGGAGCCGCTCTTCACCACGGGGGACGACGACCGTTCAGGAATGGGGTTTTCGATTATGGAAAGCTTTATGGATCATCTGAAGGTTAAATCACAGGAAAACAAAGGTACAACTGTGACAATGAAAAAGAAAATCGAGCGCAAAAACCTGAGTTAACTTGAAACGCCTCTTCGCTGCGGAATGAGGGATTAGCTTGACGAAGAGTTACGGCTTTGAGCTGCTTGAAGCTGCACAGCAGGGAGACAAGGAAGCAGCCGAACAGCTGATCATTGAAAATACGGGCTTGATCTGGAGTATCGCAAGGCGGTACTTCGGCAGAGGCGTGGACGGAGACGACCTGTATCAGCTTGGATGCGTAGGTTTTCTTAAAGCGATACAAGGCTTCGACGCCTCTTACGGCACGCGCTTTTCCACCTATGCCGTACCGAAGATATCCGGTGAGATCAGGCGTTTTTTGCGTGACGACGGCAGCATAAAGGTCAGCCGGGGACTCAAGGAACGCTCGCATATCATCAAAGTGGCGAGAGACACGCTGGAGCAGGCTTTAGGTAGGGAGCCTGTGGTTTCGGAAATAGCAGCGGAAACGGGACTGACCATTGAAGAAATTGCCGTTGCGGAAAATGCGACAGCCGCAACGGACTCTTTGCAGCGGGATACCCAGGAGGACGGGTTAACGCTGGAAAGCGTACTCGGTGACTTTACGCAGGAAGAAAAGCTGATTGAATATGTTGCGCTCAAAGAAGCGCTGGGTGCGCTTCCGGAAAAAGAGCAGGCGGTGATCAGGCTCAGGTTTTACAGGGGCATGACGCAAGAAAGCGCCGCTAAGGTGCTGAAGGTCTCTCAGGTTCAGATATCCAGACTTGAACGGAAGGCTGTGGAACAACTGAGGGCTCTGCTCAAGTAAAATATGATCCTTGTCAATAATAAAATAAAGGTGTATAATGTAACATAACGGCATCATACATCTTTATTTTCATTTAGCGGGACAGCCCGGAGGATTTATACAATTCTTCTTTAAAATGCAGAACAGTATTACATAGATAAAAGAATAACGCGCCTGTCCGGAGCCGTTTTAACGGACGGATTCGGACAGGCGTTTATTGTTGATAAAAACGGCTTGGCCGTTTTAAGGAGATTTATATGACGCAGGAGGAACTGATCGGAAGATTTATCAAAGCGCGCCGTGAAGCAATCGGGCTCGCCTTTTCCGACTTGAATACGGAACAGAAAAAAGCGGTCATGGCAACGGAAGGGCCTTTGCTGCTGCTGGCCGGTGCCGGCAGCGGAAAAACGACGGTCATCATCAATAGAATCGTCAATCTGCTTAAATTCGGCAGAGCGTCCGATACGGACGAGATGCCCCCGGGTGTGGACGAACTGAAGCTGAGCATGCTTGAAGATTATTTGAAAGCGCCCGCAAAGGACAAAGCGGCGAGTATTTTACCGCTGTGTGCGCTGGACCCTGTTGAGCCCTGGCGGGTTATAGCGATCACCTTTACGAACAAGGCAGCCGATGAACTTAAATTAAGGCTTGAAGCGATGCTCGGCGCAAGCGCACTGGATATATGGGCCTCAACCTTCCATTCCGCCTGTGTGCGTATTTTGCGTAAAGACATCGAAAGATTGGGTTCCTATTCTGCACGGTTCACCATTTACGATACCTCTGATTGCCTTTCGCTCATCAAACGCATCATACGGGACATGGGATTGGATGAAAAAAACATCCCGCCGAGAATGGTGACGAGCTATATCAGCTCGCTGAAAGACGATATGGTTTCCGCCCGTGAATTTCTCGGTAACGCCGAAAATATTAACGATATCAGAAAAAAGCAGATCGGTGATATTTATATGGAGTACCAAAAACGTCTGCTTGAAGCAAATGCGCTCGACTTCGACGACCTGATCCTTTTGACGGTACGGCTGCTGAGCGAACACGAAAATGTCCGCGCCTTTTATCAAAACAAATTCAAATATGTTCTGGTTGATGAATATCAGGACACGAACATGCTGCAATACAAGCTGGTTAGCCTGCTTGCAGGGAAACATAACAACATCTGCGTTGTCGGCGACGATGATCAGGGGATATACCGTTTTCGAGGCGCAAGCATCGAAAACATATTAAGCTTTGAAGATCAATATAAAAACTCGCGCGTCATCAGACTGGAGCAGAACTACCGTTCCACCGGAAACATTTTGGAGGCGGCCAATGCCGTTATTTCAAGAAATGTCGGGAGAAAGGGAAAGGAGCTCTGGACCAAAAACGACAAAGGCGAGCCGATCACTTTGTACAAGGCGGGCGATGAAGCCGATGAGGCTCAGTATGTGGCGGCCCGGATTCTGGAAGGATATAAAAAAGGCGAAAGATGGAGTGATTTTGCGGTATTGTACCGGATGAACGTGCAGTCCAACCAACTGGAATACGCGTTCAAGAGAAACGGGATTCCATACAGGGTTTTCGGCGGCATGAAATTCTTTGACCGGGCCGAAATCAAGGATATGCTTGCCTATCTCTGCGTTATCAATAATTCAAACGATAGCCTTCGTCTGCTTCGGATTATCAACAATCCGCCCCGGAAAATCGGCGCAAAAACCATCGATTTAGTAACAATGATTTCTGACGCTGAAGGGCTGACGGTATATGAGGTTTTAAGATGCGCCGCCCAATACCCTGAGTTGAGGAGCGCTGCGCCAAAGCTTTTACAGTTTGTCGATCTGATTGAGGATATAAAAGCGCATCAATCGGAAAACCTGGACGAGCTGTACGATTACCTGTTGACAAAAAGCGGCTATAAAAAAATGCTGGAAGAAAAGGAAACGCAGGATAACACCACGCGTTTGGAAAACATAAAAGAACTTAAATCCAACATCGTAACTTTTATGAACGAAAACGAGGAAGGAACGCTTTCCGGGTTTCTGGATGAAATCGCACTGTATACGGATATTGAACAGTACGATGCCGAAGCGGACAGTGTCGTTATGATGACAATGCACAGCGCAAAGGGCTTGGAATTTCCAACGGTATTTATCGTCGGAGCCGAAGAGGGAATCTTTCCGGGCACGCGTTCCATCGGGGATCCCGAGGAATTGGAAGAAGAGCGCAGATTGTGTTATGTCGCAATAACAAGGGCCAAGAAAAAGCTCTATCTGACCGCCGCTTTTCGGCGCATGCTCTTCGGCCGTACATCATCAAACCTCCCCTCGCGCTTTATAGGGGAGATACCGGAAAATCTGATAGAAACGTATCGAGAAGAAAAACCGTTTTCCCGCGGCGGGGTAAGGCTCAAAACCGAGCCTGCAAAAAAACGAAATATGTCCGCAAAGGAATTACCCAAACCGTCTCTTACGGTATTTCGCGTGGGGGAGAAAGTCAGGCACACAGCGTTCGGAAATGGCTTCATCCTTTCCGTTTCCCCGATGGGCGGGGACGCGCTGCTGGAGGTCGTTTTTGATGAAGTGGGGACAAAAAGGCTGATGAACAACGCAGTGTCTCAGTTTATGACAAAAAAATAGGAAAATGAATCGGGATTTATGAAGAAAAAAAACAAAATAGGCGATCTGGCTATCCTTGCGGCGGCTATTATCTGGGGAAGCTCCTTTATTATCATGAAGGATACGCTGTCCTCTGTTCCGACCTTTTATCTGCTGGCGATCAGGTTTATTCCGGCTTCGGTGATTCTGGCTTTGATTGGTATCAGAGAACTTCGAAGAATAAACTTAACTTACATAAAATACGGCGTAATCTCCGGTCTTCTTTTGATTATGGCTTATGTTCTGCAGACCCTCGGGCTCAATGCGACAACGCCCGGAAAAAACGCTTTTTTGACGACGGTATACTGTATTATCGTTCCGTTTTTGTACTGGTTGTTTACGAAGCGAAAGCCGGATAAGCACAACGTAATTGCCGCTTGGTTGAGCCTGATCGGTATTGGGCTCATCTCGCTCGACAGGGACCTCAGCATGAATTACGGCGATATTTTGACACTTTTCGGCGGATTTTTCTTCGCCTGCCATATTGTCGCACTGGCCAAGGCGACAAAAGAGTGCGGCGTACTGCTTCTGACAATGATCCAGTTTATTACCGCGGGGATTGTCGCTCTTATCGGCGGCATGATCTTTGAAACATTTCCGACCGCTATCCCGGCGAGTGCCGTTACGGGATTACTGTATCTTTCAGTTATGGCGACTGCTCTATGTTTACTGCTCCAGTCAATCGGGCAAAAGTATACGCACCCGTCTTCCGCGGCCGTATTGCTTACGCTGGAATCCGTGTTCGGGGCCGCGCTATCTGTGCTTTTGGGAAGAGACAAGCCCAGTGTGCGTCTTTTCGCGGGCTTTACCGTTATGTTTATTTCCGTACTCATAACGGAAACAAAACTGAGTTTTCTAAAAAAGAAGAATAAAATTTAAGAAACGGCTAAACAACAGTAACACTTTTCCGTCTCCTGCGTATAATGCTAATGACGATAAAATGTCCATTTTCCGCCTTCGGGCGTCGGCATTTATCCAAATCTGCATCATAGGGGGCGGATTTTTTGTGGAGAAACTGTAGAAAAATCGGAATAGTAATCATCGGACTCGGCGTAACCGTTATTGTCGTCACGCTTCTGCCCTCAGGCTTCTGGTTCTTTGCCGTGGGGATTTTTTTGATCCTCTGTGGTCTGGCCATACTGAAAAAATAAGCGTATTCTACCTGCATGGGCGCTGTAAGGAAAGCCGGTTTTAAGGAGGTGCGAAATGAAAATATATGTATGGAAATCACCGAAAGTTTTTTCCGGTGTCCTGAAAGTTCTGTTCGGCGGCAGCAAAAATGCGCAGCGAAAAGGGCGCTGAAGGACAGGTAATATGCCAAAACAAGCATAATCGGAAGTACGCATAAATATACTCTAACAGACATTATTTTATCAATCTGATAATGCCGTAAGGAGAGGAAAGTTAATGGAGGTCAAACTGCAAAAGGAGAATATTAGCTTTTACAGAAAACTGATAGATACCAGCATGAATCACGAGGAAACCATGGAGATGATCGTACCGGACACGCTGCCGGATGTTCTGGATATAATCGACACCGACGGCACCGTAGTACTCAGGAGCAAAGAAGCGGACAACGGAAAGATCTCCCTGTCCGGCGTTGTACGGGCGCATATTGTATTCCTTCCGGAGGGCGCAAAGGGTGTAAGAAGCCTGCCGGCGCAGGTACCCTTCTCACTGTCACTGGACGCAAACGATGTAAAACCGTCCTCCAAACTTGCGGTTAAGGCGGAACTAAACGGTGTGGACGCACGCATCATCAACTCCCGCAAGCTGATTGTCAAGACCGATATCATGCTGTCGGTTTCGGCCTACAATGACGCGGTGCTTCCGCTTTCTGTCGGCATTGCGGACGGGACGGAAATCGAAGTACTGAAAACAAGCTGTGAAATAAACCCGATTGTTGATGTGACCGAAAAAACGTTCTCTTTTTCCGACGAGCTAAGTCTTGCTTCCTCAAAGCCGCCAATCGGTGCCGTCTTGAAATCGTCCGTCCGGCTGTACACCGACGATGTTAAAACGGTAGGCACGAAGCTGATTATCAAAGGAACAGCATACATATCCATTTTGTATTCCGCCTCAGGAAATGGTGATATCAACGCAGCCGATTTTAATTTGCCCTTTTCCCAGATTATGGAGCTGAACGGAGAGGGCGGAAATATGACCTTCGGCGTTAATTTAATGCCTACGGGCATTTATTTGCAGGAAGTGGGCGACGTTTCCGGCATGCATGGCGTCACAGTTGAGTTTTCCGCCGTCGCACAACTGGTTGTCTGGAAGAAGATGACCCTATCGTTTATGTCGGATGTTTACAGCACAAATTATGAAACTGAAAACGAACTCGGCGATTATACCTTGAATTCTCTGATATCCGATCAGGTCATCAGAGAAAACCTGCGTGAAACCATTGAGACGCCGGTTCAAGTCAGAAGCATAGTCAACGCGCGGATTTATCCCGGCAAGGTAAGACGCGAAGAAGGCGTCTTCAAGGCTGTTGTCAACGCGGCGGTCATATACCTTTCTGAAGAGGGAAAGATCATGCGCGCCACGGGTAGATTTGAGATGCCCGTTGATGTCGATGAAAATGACATCAACATCGAAACAAACGCCGCCATGCAGCTCAGCGAAGCTTTTGTAACCCCAAGCGCGGGCGGTGTGGAGCTCAGAATACCGGTAGAACTCCGGGTCAGGGAATTTGTAAATACCGATATATCACCGGTGACCGGTGTTGTGCTCAACGAAGAAAACGCAAAAACCTCTGCCGGAAAACCCTCGCTTATCCTGCGCAGAGTAAGCCAGGACGATTCTCTCTGGAGCCTCGCAAAAAAGTATAACTCCACCAGAGACCTGATCCGTCGGGCAAACATGATAGAAGAAGCCGAAGACATCACCGCCAACGACCTCCTGATCATCGCAAAAAAACGATAAAAAACAGATAAAAAGGTGACCTTGCGGCAAGAGCTCCGGAGGTCACCTTTTTTAGTTTGTGGTATTTGTTTGCTGCATGTTGTATTTGTTAATAATCCATAAGGCAAAATTTGCTTACTTTGATTTCCTGCGGTTAACCGGGCTTATGTACCGCTCGTTTCCGGCTAAACCGTAATGAATAAGCCGTTCTTCGGGAAACGGGTAAAAAGCGGTTATATTCAACTGTTCACTTGCTTCCTTAAACGCGGTAATAATGGCGACCGCGTGTTCGATATCGCCATGCGCGGTAACACCGAAAATCTGTTATATCCGGCCATTTCATATTCACCATTGTATCTTTAAACATGCCGTCTGTCATGTTAACCCCCGGTTGATAAACACCCGTTTATCAACTTGTCTTAAACATAATGAACAAACAGTTCCCCCACAAACCCCAAATGCTTGCACTATCACTGCATCCATGTTAAAATTAATCGTTGATGGGAGGGGATGACGCAATGGCAGGACATTCCAAATGGAATAACATCAAAGATAAAAAAGGGAAGACGGATGCGCAGAGGGCAAAGGTCTTCACTAAAATATCGCGGGAGATCATTGTCGCAGTAAAGGAAGGCGGCTCGGGGGATCCGTCGTCAAATTCGAGATTAAAGGATGCCATAGCCAAGGCAAAGGCAGCGAATGTCCCGAACGATAATATAAAAAGAGTTATTGACAAGGCGGCACACGGCGGAGAGAACGCAAGCTATGAATCGAATGTCTATGAAGGCTACGGGCCGTCCGGCGTGGCGGTGATTGTCGAGACAATGACGGATAACCGAAACAGAACCGCTTCGGAAATGCGCCATTTTTTCGACAAATACGGCGGAAACATGGGCACACCCGGCAGTGTCTCCTGGAGCTTTGACAGAAAGGGCGTTTTGGTTATTGAGGCTGCCGGCAGAGACGAGGATACCGTTTTGATGGACGCGCTCGACGCGGGCGCCGGTGATGTGGAGATGCGGGATGAGGTTTTCGAAATCTTCACCGAGCCGGAATCGTTCGGCTCGGTACGCGACGCGTTAGAGGAAAAAGAATATGCCTTTTTATCCGCGCAGGTGGAAATGGTACCGCAGAATTATATCAGGCTTGATAACCCCGATGACATAGTAAAGATGCGAAAGCTTCTGGACATGCTGGAGGATAATGACGACGTGCAGGAAGTCTGGCATAACTGGGAAGAGGATTAATGCACAAGCCATAACAATCATTGACAATACACATTAATTTTAAAGCCTTTTGGGATGCAAAGCGTCGGCAAAAGGCTTTTTATGACCGATCTGCGGTCCCTGGACGGTTGTTTCTTTCTTTCTCTCCGGAACACAACCGTCATACGGATTAATACAAACAACATGGCAGACTGTTTACACGAGATAGCGAATAAATCTTGTTAATGCTTTATTTTCGGTGATTAAGCAAATAAGCGATTGAATGTTGTTTCCGTATATTATAAAAAGAAGAGCATTCACACCCGAAGATAAGCCTGAAAAAAGCAGTTGTTTGTAAAAAATATGCCCGTTTCGGCAGCATGTATAACATACGGCAAATTTTCGTACTCGAAACAGGACCTGCAATTCACCTGAATATAGTGAATAATTGCCCGAATTGCTCAAGCATCTGCACGAACCGTTGAAGGACGAACACCGATATGATACCATTGTGTGCAGCAGATTATTTAAAGGTGCTCTGCACTCAGTACGGTATTATCTTGTATAACACATTAACGCTTATGTAAAAAATCAAACAGAAATGAAAAGGAGAGAGAATGATGAAGCACCCGTTTTTGATTGACATCACAAACAAGGAAAACTGGCTGTATCCGACAAACGGCTACAATCCTGACGGCAGCGTATCGGAAGAACAGCGAACTCTCACAATGCCGGAAGGCCCGCACAAGATGTACTGCTTTACGGACTCACTTATGCACCCGGCGCAAGACCAGAACCCGGCGTTCGTCGGTCTTCATGAGCACCATATGGGCTACGAGACCTTCTTTGTGGAAAGCGGCAGCATGATTTTCTACATAAACGGAAAAAAGACGGTTGTGGAAAAGGGCAATATCATTCACATCCAGCCTTATGAAGCGCATGGCATGGTTTTCAAAGATTATACGATCTACAGGGGAACCTTCCACGACTGGAACTGCACCGATGACGCGGTCGCCACTGCACTTCTGGAAAAAAACTACCCCAACGCGAAAAAAGACCCGGAATTCTTCAGCCTTTTGATCAGCAACATCGATATGTATATGAGAGAACCGGCTGATTTTCCCGAAGTGCCCGCAACCGAAGTACCGTCCGTCAGAAACCCGGACAAGCCGATTGCGGAATTCAAGCTGGACGGCGTGACGATGAAAATGATCACCGGTCGCTGGGAAAACGGCGGAACCAAGGAGTTTTGGCGCGCTGAAATGAAAAAAGGCTTCACCGCCGAGTGGCAGGATTATCCGACGGTGCAGGACCTCTTTTATGTACAGAGCGGTGAAATAGAGTTCAAGGTGTACGACGAGGTGTTTACAGCCGGCCCGGATTGTTTGGTAAAAATACCGAAATACGCGCCGCACAGCCTTGTCGTAAAAAGTGACGCGGTCATGTACGATATCGGCGGACTGACACAATGGTATGCGCTGCTGGGCGACCGCGAGTCCATATTGAAACTGAATCCGGAACGCTTTAAGAAACCTGAAACCATAAATGCCCTGAAAGCAAAATACGGCTGCCTGATCAAAACCTGCGGAATGAAATAATACCTTTATGCCACGGCTTGCCGTGGCATAAACTAACGGGCATAAACGGCATAAACTAAGTCGGCAGATGGTCTTGCATTGTGGAAAATAATAGAATATAATTAAGATTGTTCGGTGCATAACGGTCAAGCAGGCTAACCGGACAAAGGATGTCATTAGATGCTTGCGCCATCAGATGCACCACACATTTTATTGGAGGGATACGAATGTTCATCAAGTCCATGGAAAACGCCTTTTGCCTTAAGGGGAAAAATGCGATTGTCACCGGCGGAAACAAGGGAATCGGGCTCGGCATTACACAGGCTCTGGCGCATCAGGGCGCAAATATTGCGATTTTTGCCAGAGACGAAGTCAGCGCAAAGAAAGTCATTGCCGACCTCGAAAAGAAATATGACGGGAAATATGCTTTCTATAAAACGGATATAAGCGACATGCAAAGCTGCAAAGATTCGGTGGCAAAATGCATAGCCGACTACGAATCCATCGATATCCTTGTCAATAATGCGGGTATTGCTACCGGTGGTAACCTGCTCGATCTTGAAGAAGACCTTTCTTCCTGGTTCAGGTGTTTTGATGTGGACATGTTCGGAGCAGTGAGATTGTGCTATCTGGTCTGCAAGCACATGCGGGACATGGGAAAAGGCGGCCGTGTGATCAATATTACCTCAAATGCCGGAGAAATCTGCAATAAGCCGAGCCTAGCCTCTTATGCCGCGGCAAAAGCCGCGCTCAACCACTTTACAAGATGCCTGGCGGCGGAAATCGCTGAATACGGCATCCGTGTCAACGCAATAGCTCCGGGCTTTACCTTCTCGAATTTCTCGAAAAACATTCCGGAAGAGTATTATAAGGCCATGTGTGAAACGATCCCCATCGGCCGTTTTGCCGAAGCCATTGAAATCGGCGCGCTGGCTACCTACCTCGCCAGTGACGCGTCCGATGCGATGACCGGCGCAGTTTTGACCATTGACGGCGGATATGCTCTGCAGCACTGATCGAAACCCGGGCAGATGATATAAATAAGAGCTGCCCTGACTGGACGCAAGGCGGCTCTTATCGGCCAAAGCGTATAAATCCGGAGATACATATGAGAAAGTACCTGGTCATTTCAAGCTTTTTGGCAGCGCTGGATCAGGCTGTCAAACTCGTCATTCTTGAACGGTATCAAGGTATTCCCACCGTTATAATTCCCGGGATTATTCGGTTTGATCCTGTACAGAACGAAAATCTAAACTGGATTGCCAGTATGGCTAACATTAAAATGCCGGTATACGCGATGATCGCCATTCAGGTTTTGCTGGCCTTTGTGCTGATTGTCTTTTTTTCATATCAGCGATTTACGAGCCCTGATAATCACCGTTTGATCAGCATTGGCTTCTGTGCCGCTTTCTCAGGCATCCTTTGCTCTTTCATCGACGTCGTATTTTGGGGTGGCAGCCTTGATTATATCGGTTTTCTCAATTGGTTCGTCTTTGATATGAAGGATATGTTTTTGCACATTGGCTCAATATTTATCGTCATATGGCTCAATTCGTGTGCATATAAGGATAAAAGCAAAGAAGGCGTTACGTTTACAACATGGCTCAAGAGCAGATTGAGAAAATAATAACCAATCATGATATTTATTGTTTTCACCATAAAAAAGAAGTAGAATATTAGATATAGAACAGGAGAAAGGATTGATTTCATGTACGAATTTAAACCGGCTACAGACAGGATATGGCATCTGAGAGAGCTTATCCGCGACAGAGTTCTGCGCTGTGACGCGGAACGGGCGCTGATTATGACGGATGCCTATAAGAAATATGAAAATGTCGTTCCGATCATCAAGCGTCCGCTGGCGCTTTATGAGCTGTGTGAAAAGATGACGGTTTTGGTCGAAGATTTTGAACTGATCATCGGCAACAAGAGCCCGTACTTTTTCGGAAGTCCGCAATATCCCGAGTGGGGCGATTCCGACTGGTTTCTAACGCCGATAAAAAAAGGAGAATGGACGATCAAGGAAGACGGTCTGTACCATAACCCGGACAGCGAGGAACTGCGGATGTGCATCAGTCCGGAGGATTACGAAGCGCTGCAGTCGATCCGGGAATACTGGAAGAACAGAACAATCGGAACCGTCGCGGATGCCTGGCAACCGGACGGGTTTGATGAACTCAAACGGCTGAATGTCAGCAGTTATGCCGATGGCGGTATGGGCCTCACCATCCTCTCCGCCGGTCACCATGTAGCAGGTTATGACAAGATCATCAATACCGGCTACGCTGCGATTCGAAAGCAGGCCCAAGACTGGATTGATGCGCACAGGGGCAATCTGATGGGTGAGGACATGGAAAAATACATGTTCTATAAATCCGCGGTCATTGCCTGCGACGCGGCAATTTTGCTTATAAGGCGTTACGCGCAGGCCTGCCGTGAAAAGGCGGACAGTTGTACAGATGAAACAAGAAAAGCGGAGCTTCAAAAAATGGCGGAAAGCCTGCTCTGGCTCTCCGAAAATCCGGCCCGGAATTTCTGGGAGGCTGTACAGGGAACCATGCTGTATCAGGTGCTCATCACAATCGACACCAGAATCCCGTCGCCCGCGCTGGGCAGGTTCGATCAGTATACATGGCCGTTTCTGAAAAAGGACCTGGAGGATGGTACGCTGACCATGAATCAGGCGCAGGAGATTGTAGACGCATTTTTCCTGAAAGCCAACTGCTATTATAACGCCGGTCCGGCCAAACTCGTCAACACCACCGGTATCGGAAATACCTATCAGCATACGACAATCGGCGGCGTTGACCCCGAAACCGGTGAGGATGCCACAAACCCGGTTACCTATATGGTACTCGAGACTATGGGAAGGCTGAAGCTGCACGATCCGACCATTTCGTTGCGCATCAACAAAAACACACCCGACAGCCTTTGGGCCTGCGCGCTGGAGACTACAAAGCTGGTGGGCGGGCTGCCGTTATTCCAAAATGACGATGTCATCATCCCGAGCTTGATCAGCGAACTCGGCTTTGAGCTCAAAGACGCGCGCAACTACGGCATCATCGGCTGCCAGGAGATCGTCGGCTGCGGTTGTGATTTCCCCGCTCCCAACGGCATGTATCCGCCCCATGCCAGCGTCTGGTGGGGATCGATTTTCAATATGGCCATCAACAACGGCATAAACCCGTTTAACAATGAGCAGGCGGAACTGAAAACGGGTTATTTATATGACATGAACTCAATAGAGGAGGTCAAAGATGCCGTAGCGCGAATGGGCCGGTACATTATGAAGCTGTTCATATCGACAAACAACTATGCTGAGTATATTTCACAGCATTATACGACGCAGGCCATCTTGTCAATCTCCATAGAAGGCTGCATGGAAAAGGGCAAGGACTGCGTACAGGGCGGTGCAAAATACAACTCCTACGGCGGCACCGCCACCGGACTTGCGACGCTGGCCGACAGCCTCTCAACGATCAAATACATGTGCTTTGATAAAAAATTATGCACCACAAGGCAGCTCTACGACGCGGTTATGGCAAACTGGGAGGGCTATGAGCAGCTGCGGCAGCAGATTTTAAACGAAGTTCCGCACTACGGCAACGCCGATGCCTATGTCGATGAGGAGCTCAAATGGTGTGTGGATTTGTATTACCAAATCTGCAAGGAATGCTACAGCGTTCGCTCGAAGGTCTATAAGTCCGGTCTGTACGGTGCTTCCGACCATATCGCACAAGGCTATATCACCTGGGCGACGCCTGACGGCAGGAAGACCGGGGAACCGATTGCGGATGCGATGTCGCCTGCGCAAAGCCGGGATAAGCTCGGCCCTACAGCGGTTTTCGAGTCCACGATTTGTTTTAATCATCACCATTATCTGGGCGGTATTGCGGTAAACCTCAGGATCCATCCATCCTCGCTCAAGGGCGCCGACGGGGTCGAAAAACTGCGCGATATTACAAGGGCGTATTTTGAAAATGGCGGCATGGAAGTCCAGTATAATGTCGTCGATACCGAAACGCTGCGCAAGGCGCAGGAATCCCCGGAAAAGTACCGGAATCTGGTGGTGCGTATCGCAGGTTATTCGGCTTATTTTATAGAGCTCGGACGGGATCTGCAAAACGACATCATCGCCAGAAACGAAAACAGAATCTAAGCGGTTTATAAATAAGCGTCGCAAAACGAATTACCCTGCCGTCTTTTCGGGACGACAGGGTAATTCGTTTTGCATAAAATCATTATTCCAAAATAATGCGCAGCCGTTTTGCTACCGGGAAAAGCAATATAGCTATAATGGCGCTGCCTACCCACTGGATCATGTTAAATGGAAATGAGGCGATCACATAAGCGAAATTAAATAAAAGAAGCTCATAAAGACCATAACCCGCGGCCATGACAGCGCCGGATATGATGCAGGCAAGAGCATAGCTTCTGAAGGTTTTTTTCACGGTCATCAGCCCGCTTACCAGACCCATTATACCCTTGATCACAAAGGTTGCGGGGATGTACATCGCAGCGCCCCCCGCCGCATCCGCCAGCGCACTTCCAACCGCCGCGGCCGCACCTGCCGAGGGTCCGCCAAGTAAAAATGCGGAGAGATAGATAACGATATCACCGAAGTTGATATAACCGCCGGAGGTGGCCGGAACCGGAATCCTGATGGTCCAGGTCACGACAAATACAATGGCGGCCGTGATGGCGGACAGGGTTATTTTTCTTGTTGTCATGCTCATGCAGGCCTCCGGTCATTGTGTTTTCTAAATGCAAATGTAATATCATGTTAAATAAAAGCTACTATAAATTATATGTCATGTCAATAAGCACAGGGGGATTCCTTGCTTATTGTGCTTTCAGAACTTAATTTTGAAATTTGCGGCTAATTCGTTTATGTATTATCAATTCTACGGAAACGCAAGTTTACCACATAATCGCTGTGTTGTGTTATTTATGCTATTCTCCGCTAAAAATGCGGGAGAATAGCATAAAACTTATATTATAAAAAGCGGTTGGCGCAAGCGCCCGCATGACCATTATGCTTTTCTTTAATATTATTGATAAAAAGCATAAAATAGCGTAATCAGTCATTTAAGACAAGCCACTGCTTTTGCGCTTTTGACCACCTTTCATACAGCAGCTTTGCGATGATAAAGGCCGGGACGAATCTGCTGATCAAGCCCAAGGCCCGGTTGAACATGCCCGGAATATAAATGCGTTTGCCGCGCAAAGAGCGGTTTATTGTCTGATGAACGACCTTCTCAATTCTATTTGTCGTCATGCTGCCCCAGAAACCCTGGGCTTCGATTCCACGTAAGGAATCCTGTGTTGTGCAAAGTCCGCCGGGGCAAAGGGACAGGACAAAGACATTTTTGCTTTTCAGCTCCTGCCCGAGCGCAAGAGAAAAGTCGAGCAAAAACCGCTTTGAAGCAGCATAAGTCGCTTTCAGCGGAATCGGGTAAAGGGAGGCAAGGCTGGAAACAAAAACAACATAAAACCTTCCCTCAGGCCGCCTGAGTTTTAAGGCGTGATGGGTAATCCGGAGCGTCGCTTCGACATTTACGCTCAGTATTTCCGATATCTGGAGAAAGTCGCGCTGCATAAAGCCGCCCTCGTAATCAATGCCGGCTACATTGAGCAGCATATCCAACTTGAAATTCTGTTGATTTGCGTAATCCATCAGTTCCCGAACATCCTTATCGATGGTCATATCGCAGCGTTTTATCAGAATATTACCATCAAATTGCCGTTTTAGCCCATTTTGAATGGCATAAAGCCCGTTTTCTTCGATGTCGGTCAGCAGCAGATTGCAGCCTCTTTGGGCGCAGCAAATCGCAAAAGCCCGACCTAAGCCGCCGGAGGCGCCGGTAATCAATACGTTCATAGGCCGGCTCCTTCAAACATACGGTCATAGCTTATACCGCAGAGCCTTTCGCTAAGCGCGAATAGTCTTTCCGCGTTTTCATCATTTACCTGCCGGCTGAATGCCGTTTCGCCGTGAACAGCGTAATAAAACCCGTCGGGTGCATGTTTCTGACCGCAAACCCGGGCGTAGATTTTTGCCGGTACTTCGGGCGAAACGCCCTTTTTCCGCCGCACAGACCATACCAGCCTTGTAAGCCTGCTATTATTCTTCAGGCCGATATCGGTATTCACAAGCCCGGGATCTATTCCGTAGGCCCGGACCGGACAGCCGGAAAGACGGCGGTTCAGCGCATGGGCAAACAGCAGGTTACAGAGCTTGGATTGCTTATAGACCATAAGCGGATTATACCTACGCTGATACATGATGTCCTTCCAGTGCATTTTCATCATTTTATGCGAGTTGCTTGAGGTAATCAAAATGCGCCCGTTTCCCTTGATAAGAGAGGGAAACAGATGATAAGTCAAAAGGAAGGCACTAAGATAGTTGAGGGAAAATTGCTGCTCATACCCGTCCTCGCTTGTCGTATAATGGCTGCAAACACAGCCTGCATTATTTATAAGAGCAAACAGCCTGCCCTCGCAGTTTTGCGCAAGATAGGCGTTTATCTCTTCGGCCAGATATGTGACTTGCGTAAGATGCATTAGGTTCGCCGGGAAGAAGATAAGATCAGCTTCCGGAAATTCTTCCGCAAGAAGCTTTGCAGCCTTATCGCAACTTTGTATGGAACGGCCCGTACCAATCAGGCGATAACCCTTATTCAGCATTTCCCTTGAGACCGCAAACCCGATTCCCGAGGTTGCCCCGGTAACAACAATCGTATTCATAGTAAACCTCCCGGGCTTAATGAATAAACCAATTCCAATGGTGCCAGAAAGGCCGAAATCCCGCCAGAGCAAAGAGCAAAAGCATACTTCCGAGGAAAGCGACGGCAAAGACAACGACAGATAATAAAGCGGCGCTTCTGAGCCTGCGACGGATTTTGTCCTTGATGTGAGGGTGTTTGGATAACGGCGGATACGCCAAGCCGTTTGCCGACAGCGTTTTTTTGTGCCAGCGCAAGTATGACTTACCCAGCTGGGTGATATAAAGGCTGCAATAGACCGTACCGACCGCCGATAAAACGGCGAGCGCTATCAAGCTAATGCCCAGTGTAAGCCGCCCGATATAAGGGAAAACGGAGATAACCGGAGAAATATCATAATTCCCGATCAGTATTCCGGAAATCCCAACGGAACCGAGCGCAAGTCCGCCCAATACAGCGACCCATGCGTAGAGCAAAATAAACACCATAACGACAATAATATCTGCAAAAAAGAGTCCGATGCCCGTAATGATTAAAGCGGATCGTCTTCCGGCTTTTTGTTCATTCATTTGTGCATATGATAATGCGATCTCCATGGGGTTGATGAGCCGTGCGGCAATTTCTTCCTCGGAATAGCCGTCTGCCATTTTCATGCGGAAATGCTCTTCGTATTCTGCCAGTATATCGTCTTTTTCTTCTACATGGTTTGCCTTAAGTTTGTTTTTTAGCTCATTCAGGTAACTGTCCTTATTCATTTGGATCCCCCTTATCGATTATTTCATGTACAGATTTAACAAAGCCCAGCCATTCGTCCTTCGCCTTTACATACTCTTGCGCTCCGAAAGCGGTCAGACGATAATACTTTCTGGGCGGACCGCCGCTGACTTCAGATAGATAGGTTGTTACCAGCCCGTCGCTTTTCATCTTCCGTAAAATCGGGTAGACGGTACCGTCCGCGATGTCAATCCGCCCGGAGAGAATTTCGGAAACTTCATATCCATACCGATCTCCCTCTAAAAGAAGCGACAAGATGCACAGTTCCAGAACGCCTTTTTTGTATTGGTTATTCAAAACGTAATTCACCCTTTCGGTCAGTGCACAGGATATCCAATTCACACTAGTGATTATAGAACAGTAGTTATGATATGTCAATAGTAAATAAATAATAGTAAATACCTTTCGCACTTGAACAAATTAACCAAACCCATGCATAAAAGGTATTGCGTTCAGGTGTTTTTCATGGTAATATAATAAAAAGCAATGAAGAAAGAGTGACATTCTTGGACGAACCTCCGTTACCTAAACAGGTTTCGCAGCTATTCCCGGATTTAAACAGCAACACAGCAGCAGGGTTTTTTAGATCATGCTGATGTTTTGTTGTTATTTTTTTGTGTAAAACTTAAGGAGGAAATTCTGCTTAATGGACAGCGACAGTTTAGGCAAAATAATTCTACTGGCCATTTTCATCTTATTTTCCGCGTTCTTTTCGGCAACCGAGACGGCATTTTCATCACTAAACAGAATCAGAATCAAAAGCATCGCCGGGGAAGGCAACAAAAACGCGCAGCTTATCATGAAACTATCTGAAAACTATGACAGACTTATATCGACTGTTTTAATCGGCAACAATATAGTGAATATTGCCGCCACATCTTTAGCTGCGGTGATCTTTATCAAGCATTTCGGAAATATCGGCGTGACCATATCCACCGCGGTTATGACTGTGATTATTTTGCTTTTCGGAGAAATTTCACCCAAAAGCATGGCAAAAGATTCACCCGAAAGCTTCGCGCGTTTTTCCGCACCCATCATAAACATCTTCTACTATTTGTTATATCCGTTGAACTTCGCTTTTTCACTGTGGAAAAAACTCCTCATTAAGCTATTTAAGCCCTCTGCAGTCATCGGGGTTACGGAAGAAGAGCTTCTGACCATGGTGGACGAAGCAGAAAACGACGGTGGAATAGACAGCGCTGAAGGCGAACTGATCAGAAACGCCATTGAATTCGGCGACACTGAGGCCGAGGACATTTATACGCCGCGGGTCGATGTCGTTGCCGTTAATATAGATATGGATAAAGCGGATGTTGAAGCTGTCTTTTCCGACAGCGGCTATTCCCGATTACCCGTATATAGAGAAACCATTGACAATATTGTCGGAATCATCAACCAAAAAGACTTTAGGGCTCCGGAAAATACAGATTGCACGCTGGAGCAAATGATGAAACCTCCCGTTTTCGTTATCCCATCCATCAATATGGATGAGCTTTTGAAAACGCTGCAGAAAACAAAATCGCATCTGGCCGTCATTGCTGACGAATTCGGCGGGACAATGGGAATTGTCACACTGGAGGACGTGCTTGAAGAACTCGTCGGAGAGATATGGGATGAGCAGGATGAGGTTATAGAGGAGTTTGTCCAGCTTTCAGAGAACGAATATAGGGTTTTGTGCACGGCGGATTTAAACGATATGTTTGAGCATTTCGGAATTGAAGAGGAGACCGATATCTCCAAGGTAAGCGGTTGGGTAATTCGGGAGCTTGACAGAATCCCCAGAGTGGGGGATTCTTTTACATACGGGAAGCTGAATGTCACCGTAACGAAATGTGACCAAAGACGCGCATTGGAAATCGTGGTCAGGATCTCGGAGCCTCAACCGGAAGAATAAGAAAGACTTTGCTCATATCTTTTCAGATGCATTGATTGTTCAGCAGGCATTATATAATCACTAACCCCCTGAGCGGTCCATCAGATCGGATATCCGCTCAGGGGGTTAGTGAAGTTTATATTGTTCTACTGTTTATTTGAAGAAGAACATTAGGTGAGAAGCAGCATTCGTATATTATATTATTGTGGAGCCGCCGTCCGCAACAATGTTCTGGCCGGATACGAAAAGATGCTCCTGCGCAAAGAAAAGCACAACTCTGGCGATATCGATGGGTTTTGCGACATACCCAAGCGGTGTCATTTTTGCGACAACCTCAAACTCGCTTCTGGGCGTCAGATCATGCATCGGCGTATCTACCATGCCGGGTGCCACTGAGTTTACCGTGATATTGTCTTTTCCGTAGCGTTTGGCGAATGCCTTGGTCTGGCACATCGCAGCAGCCTTTGAGGCCGTATAGGCAGGGCTTCCGAAACCGCCGTTTAACCCCGTCACGGAAGTGACATTGACAATCCTGCCGAACTTTTTTTCCTTCATATGCGGTATCACATTCCTGTACATATAGTAATGTCCGAGAAGGTTTGTCCGCAAAACGCCGAAGTATTGTTCCTCGGTCAGCGATTCGAATAAATCTCCGCCGGTCTGACCTTCTTCTCGGTCAACCTCAATGCCGGCATTGTTGATCAGAATGTCAATTCTGCCGAATCTGTCCATTACCTCCGAAACAGCTTTTTTTACGGAATCTTCGTTTCCGACATCCACCGACAGGTTGATGACATCGCTGTTAAATTTCAAAATTTCTTCCCGGACAGCTGAAGTTGAGGAAAGTCTTCGACCAAACAAAGCGACTTTGGCTCCGCCCCTTGCCAATTCGATAGCAACCGATTCGCCGATGCCCGAACCGGCGCCCGTTATGATCGCCGCTCTTCCGTTAAACCCGTAATCAATGAGCTGTGGCATAGATATTCTCCTTACTGTATAAGTGTATGGTCATGACCTGTATATCTTACAGTATAATCTTCGCCGTGAGCGAAGTCAAACCGGATACAGTGGAAATCGGTTGCCAAACGGCGATACCGATGATATGATAATGTCACATAAAGCAAAAAAGGATTGGCAGCCGATCAGGCTGCGTTGGAGGCTGTGCGATGTTTGATTTAACCGGTAAAATTCCACCGAGAGAGAACTATCTGAGGCTGATGAAAAATGATGATCCGCAGTATCTATGTCATGCCGATGTCTATACGGACGGCTTCTTTCCGGATCCGATTTTAGCCCAGGGGCCTAAAAGAATACCCGGTGCGATAACAAAGGATGCATTCGGCGTTTCTTGGCGCTGGATAGAAGGGCATGTGTCCGCAAATCCATTTATCAATGACAGGACAAAGGTCATTAAAGATATCAGAAATTGGGACAAGTACCTTACCATACCCTGGGTTCGCGATATGAAGCTTGACTGGAGCGAAGCTGAGAAAAAGGCACGCGAGTTTGACAGAGAAAACAAGCTTTTGTTTGTGGCTTGCTTCAGCGGCCTGTTCGAGCTTACCCATTATCTGATGGGTTTTGAGGACGCTCTGGCCAACTATATCGAAGAACCCGAAGCCATGTCCGAACTGCTTACGGTTCTTGCCGATTATAAGATTGATTATATGAAAGCGCTTTGCGACCACCTTCAACCCGACATGGTTCACTTTCATGACGATTGGGGAAACAAACGCAATTTGTTCATGTCGCCCAATACATGGCGGAAAATGCTCAAGCCGCATTACGAAAGGGTATACGGTTACATAAAGTCCAGAGGAGTGATTATCCAGCATCATGCAGACTGTGTCTGCGCCCCGATTGTTGAGGATATGGCGGAATTGAATATCGACATCTGGCAGGGCATCATCCCGCAGAACAATATTCCCGAGGTTCAAAAACGTTTAAACGGAAAAATGGCGCTTCAGGGCGGCATTGACTGCGTGTCCTTCGACAGACCGGGCTGGAAAGAGGATGATGTCAGAAACGAGGTCAGGCGTGCCTGTGACGAATACGTACCGGCGGGCTTCTTCATTCCGGAGGTACCCAACGGCGCACCGCTTACACCGGGCATCAACGATGTGCTCATTGACGAAATAAATACGTATGGCGAGCATTTCTTCGACCGGATCAAAGGTTAACAAGCGTG
>JAAYJC010000202.1 GCA_012523085.1 Clostridiales bacterium | reverse complement strand
CTTTGGTCGTTTTCGGGACCGGCGGCAGGTTATTTTCCCATTTCCGTGTTTCGTTCATAAGCGGCCAGAAACGCTTTTATCACGGCTCCGCGAAAACCCGATTTCTCCAAAGATGCGACACCTCTTATCGTCGAGCCGTTTGGCGAGGAGACCATATCCTTCAGCTCACCGGGCTTCATGCCGGTTTCCAACACCATTGACGCGGCGCCCAACACAGCAGATGCGGCCATTTTTTCAGCGTTTTCCCGTGTCAGGCCGGTATAAACACCGGCATCGGCCAGCGCTTCGATGAACAGGTAAACGAACGCCGGACTGCAGCTTGAGGCTGTCGTTGCCTGGTCCATCAGATTCTCGCTGAGACGCATCGTTTCTCCGCAGCAACTGAGCATTTGTTCAAGCGCCGCAATCTTATTTTCCCGTACGCTGTCGTCTCCGGCAATGATCATGAGTCCTTTACCGATTAAAGCGGGCGTATTGGGCATCACGCGGACGATCGGTTGTTTTGCGCCGATATGGCTTCTCATTTTGCTGATTGATACCCCGGCAGCGATAGACACAAGCACCGCGGGATTTCCGTCCGCTTCGCGTTTACGCAAAACGGGTGCGATCTCGTCAAGCACTGTACCGATTATCTGCGGTTTAACGCAAAGGATGACAAAATCCGCGCTTTCTACCGCCTGTAAATTACCTTCCATAACATTGCAGCCAAGTTCGGAGCCGAGAGTTAACGCCTTTGCCCGATCTGAGTCCGCGATATAAATGCTGTCCGGATCGATGATGCCGCAGGCTGCCTTAAGTATGGCGCCGCCCATATTTCCTGTTCCGATAAACGAAAACGTTGAGTTCACTGTCAGATCCCCATCTTTCATGACGTGTATTTCATTGTAATATTCATATAATATACCAGCTTATGTAAGCGGTCAACCTTAAAACGCGCTCCCATTTCCGGCGTAAAGGCATACGTCATATTTTGTTATTGATTATAAGGTGAAAATAGTGTAAAATACAGTCTGCGAATTAATTTCGAAGCAGAATTTTCCTGCCCGATGCTTTTTATGGCATAAGGCAGGGCCGCACTAGTCGGGGAGTCAGCGGTGCCCTGTACCTGCAACCCGCTATAGCAGGGATGAAATCCCACCCCCGGTCTTGCTTTGTGCTGTCTGACCGATGTAAGCAGCGATGAGGAACCGGTCTTGCGCAACGAAAATCTGCGAACCATGTCAGGCGGGAGACCGAGCAGCATTAAACAGACCATTTCGTGTGCCGCGAGGCAGCCGATTCTGAGCCGGCTGCACCGGTAACGGGCATAAGGCAATTTCCAAAGGTGGGTGTGCGGTCCTGCCGTATGTCATATCCTGGGACGTCCAAACGGATGCGGAACTATTCTGCGTTCATTCGGCGTCCCTTTTGGTATAACATTGTTTATTTTGATATGCCGTTTACGGCGAGAGTGAGGGAAGGATGTATCAGGCTCTTTACAGAAAATGGCGTCCGCGTCGATTTGATGATGTTTGCGGTCAAGAGCATGTAACGGAGACCTTGAAGCGTCAGGTTATGAGCGGCAAGCTTTCACACGCGTACCTGTTCACCGGCACCCGCGGAACAGGTAAAACGTCCTGCGCTAAAATCCTTGCCAAGGTAGTGAACTGCGAAAACGCCATCGACGGCAATCCTTGCAACGCTTGTTTTTCCTGTCTGGGCATAGACAACGGCAGCATTTTTGATGTAACCGAAATGGATGCAGCGTCCAACAACGGTGTAGATAATGTGCGGGCGCTTCAAGACGAAGCCGTCTACCTGCCCACGTCTGTGAAGAAAAGAGTCTATATTGTCGACGAAGTCCATATGATGACCTCACAGGCATTCAACGCGCTGCTAAAGATTCTTGAAGAACCTCCGGAGCATTTGATGTTTATTCTGGCCACCACAGAGCTTCACAAGGTCCCGGCGACGGTTTTATCCCGGTGCCAGAAATTTGCTTTTAAACGCGCTGTTCCTGCCGATATCGTTTCGCGGCTCGAATACATCGCCGGTGAAGAGGGTTTTGAATTGACTGCGGATGCATCCGAGCTGCTGGCGCGCCTTGCCGACGGTTCGTTCAGGGATGCCATTTCGCTGCTGGATCAATGCTCAGGCAGCACATACATTGACAAGCCCACTGTCCTGCGCTGTATCGGCCTTGCAGAGAATTTTGAAATCTGCGATCTTCTGTCCGATATATTGCTTTCCGATGCCGCAGGCGTTTTACAAAGACTTGACAGACTGTATCGGGACGGCAAGGATGTCGGCTCTGTTTTAAGTCAGCTTTCATCTCTCTTAAGAGACATTTTATTGCTGCAGCTGGCACCGGACGGAGGGACAGACCTATTGAGCGGCTCGTTCGGTATCAATGATCTCCGGGCTTTTCATTCATCCGCTCCGATGTCTTTCCTGCTGGACGCGCTTGCGGCAATTCAAACCGTTCTCGTTGAACTGGACAGAAGCGCCGACAGAAGAATAGCGGCAGAAATCTGTTTGCTTCGGCTCTGTGACCTGCCTTCCGGAACGGGCACCGTGCTTCCGGCGGAACCGAAACAGGATAACCCCGGCGCGCCTTTTCCGACTCATGTCCCGGAACCTGATTATGCGCAAAAATCCGGTGCCGGCCCGGAAGCCGAACAACCCGATCCCATTATCAAGACGCCGGATCAAGCCGCGCCGGATACCCGGAGAAGCTGGCAGCAGTTGTTGAATATTTTGTCAAAAAGCATGGATTCTTTCCAGTTCGGTATTCTGGAAGATGCCAATCACTCGGAAACGGTTATAACCGGAAACACGATATCCATATACGCGAAAAGCCCCTTTTCGATGGGACAGCTTGATACAAATGAAATAAAGGAAGCGATCAAGTCGGCGGCGCAGAACTGCTGGGGAGGCGTTTTTTCGGTAAAGGTCATGGCGTTTTCAGAGGATCGCTCCGAAAAGAAAAGCAAGCTGGAACAGCTCAGCCGGTTTGGCAACATCAAATTTGAATAAGGAGGAACCTTCAATGGCAAAGGGCGGATTTCGAGGCGGTTCATACGGCGGCGGTATGAATATGAATATGATTAAACAGGCGCAAAAAATGCAGCAGGACATGATGAAGATGCAGTCCGAATTGGAAGAGAAAGAATATGAGGCTTCCGCCGGCGGAGGCGTCGTCACCGCGAGGGTAAGCGGGAAAAAGGAACTGATCTCCATCACCATAGATCCTGAGGCGGTTGATCCCGAGGACGTCGAAATGCTTCAGGATATGATCGTTGCCGCTGTGAATGAAGCGATTCGCAAGGCCGACTCATCCATGGCGGAATCGATGTCAAAACTGACCGGCGGCTTAAACCTCGGCGGCCTGGGCTTATAACGGAAACATAAAAAAACGGAGAGTTGCCGGGCAATTCATCGGCACTCTCCGTTTTCTTATGTAATATTGCGAATATGCGCGATTTTTTATCGCGAATCTGCGCGCTGTTTCATCCGCGCCAAAACCGCATTAAGCTGCGGCATCGCTGGAATCGCACCTCTTGATTCCACGCATATGGAAGCCGCCGCGGCCGCAAAGCGCGCGTACTTTTCTGCGTCGGATAAACCGATGTTTTTGTATTGAATGCCCGATACCAAAAACGCATATAAAAACGAAGCCCAAAAGCAATCGCCCGCTCCGGTGGTGTCGACGGCAGTTGTTTGCACCGCGCAGACCCGAGCTATGCCGGACGGCGTCCTGACCAAAGCACCCTTTTCCCCAAGTGTGACGGCGACAACGGAAAGCGGATATGTTTGCATCAAAATTCGGCTTGATAATTCCGGATCGCTTTCGCCGGTGAGCAATTTAGCCTCATCGCCTGATATCTTCAAAAAGTCGACCATCGGCAGCAGCGCACGGGTCCGTCCGAGCATCAATTCTTCCGACTCCCACAGCCCTGCCCGGAAGTTCACATCGCAGGAAATCAGGGCAGAAGCGCCGCGTGCGGTTTCGACGGCTGCAAGCGTTGCGTTTCTCGCCGGTTCGTGGGTCATCGAAATTGTACCGATATGAAGTATTTTCGAATTTTTTATCAATTCCCTGTCAATGTCTTCGGCTCTCAAAGAAGTGTCTGCGGCGGAGCCATTCCGGAAAAAACCGAAGGAACGCTCTCCGCTGCCGGATAGCGCAACGAACGCCATTGTTGTGAATCGCTTATCGTCCAAAATCAGGTTCCGGACATCAACGCCTTCCGCCTTAAGCGCCGAAGACAGGAATTCGCCGTGTATATCGCTGCCCACCTTGCCTATGAAGGCGGTAGACAGCCCCAGTCTGGCACCGGCGCAGACTACGTTGGCGACCGCACCACCCGGGTTTTGTTCAAAAAGCCTCATCCCCGCATCCGATTTTCCGTATTCCGTGAAATCGATCAGCAGCTCGCCCAGTGCCACAATATCCGTTTCCATGAAAGCCTTCCCCCTTCCTGCTGTCTCTGCATCCAAGCTTTTGCGCAAATGTTTCTCACAGGCTAAAGTTATATAGCCGCGCCGTATTCGTTGCACAGCAAAAAGAGGGGCGGCTCGTCTTCCTCGATTTCCGGAAATCGGCCTTGTTTCTCATAAAACCTGTTGTCGGTCTCATCATCGTTGACAGAGGAGACCTCACCGATTAAAACCTTTCCGAACCCCCGCTCTGCCCAGAACTCATGGTACTGTCCGGGCGGAAGCGTTATACTCATGCCCGGACTAAGCCTTATGACTGTCCCGGCCTTTACGGTTTTCCGATTGCCGTCTGTCATGATCGTAACGTCCTCCGGCGACAGGCCGCCTGTTTTGTCCGACTGATAAATACGCATCATCAGATTTCCGCCGCCACGGTTGATGATATCCTCCATTTTCGAAAAATGAAAATGATTCGGACAGATTTGATCCTCTTCGGATATCAATAGCTTTTCGGCGTAAGGTTTTTGATATCGCGCATTCCTGTTGTTTCCGTTCCGGATTGTAAACAGTGTCAGCCCGATTTCAGAGAACTTACCGTGTCCGTAATCTGTAATATCCCAACCAAGCATATTGTCGCGAACTTCGCTCCAGTCGTCACCCAGCATCTTCCACTTATCCGGTTTAAAATACGCAAAAGGCGGAAGGTGAAAACCCATTTTTTTGATAAAAGCATCCGCTTCCCTTAATATTTCATTGATTTGCGACCGTTTCATTATATCTATTCCTTCCGGCCAAAGCCAAATAGTCGATCCAGCCCGGGCTGAAACGGGACCACGGAGGACATCGCGGAATACCCAAAACGATTTTGTGACCGGTGCCGGGCTCAACCCTGTATGAAGAATACCCGGTGTAAGGCCCCTGACAGAAATACGCAAGCATGTCCGCCCTTGCGCCGCCAATATTATACTTTGCGCCATTACCCACTTCAAGTGTATTTTATCTTTTCGCTGATCATAATACCCAGCAGCCGGCGCGGCTATCAAATACCCGCAGTCGGTGCGGTTATCAGGGACTTTACTATCATATACCATTGATGTATAATGTGATATATTTCATTGCATTTACTTTAATGCGCTTAGATTACTGATAAGGAACGAAAATCGTATGGAAAAGAGCTTAAACAAAAAAAGGGACAGCAGAGCGAAGAAAACCAAAGAGAGGCTTTTACACGCTTCCTTACAGCTGATTAAGGAAAAAGGTTATCCCAATACAACAGTACGGGATATCTGCGCTGCCGCCAATGTATCCATCGGCACATTCTACAGCTATTTCCCCACAAAAAACGATTTGTTTTTCAGTATCTATATGGATGCAGATAAGTACTTTTCCGAATCGGTCGCATTTATGGTTGCAGGCAGCGCAACGGATAAAATCATCGATTATTTCAAGTATTACGCACAGCTAAATCTGAATACAGGTTTGGATCTGATGAAGATACTTTACCAATCGGATAACCCTTTTTTTGCAAAGCACCGGCCCATGCAAAAGGTCTTTGTCGGAATCATTGACAACGGTTTGAAAAGCGGGGAGTTGAAAAGCAATCTGTCCGCTTCGAAAATCGCCGATTTCTTTTTCGTCCTCGCCCGGGGCTGCTGTTATAAATGGTGTTTGTATAACGGTGAATATGACCTTGAAGAGGAATTACTGGAGTATATAGGGATTGCACTGGCCTCATTTCAATAAATATAAGTCAAATATCATACAGGTAAGTATTCTATAAAATGAAAGGCGGAATAGTGCGAAACCGGTTTCGCACAAAATGTAACTGCAAAACATGTTTCGCACTCAAGCCATCGATCTTCATTTGTACCGCCGTTTTTTTGAACGCCTTTGTTCTACGAAGGAGGGGAATTAACCTTTCAAAACAGCCTGACGCAGAGCGATGGGCTGTTTTTGTGTTGTTTTAGGCGGGCGGGCACAGCAAAATCGGTTGAATCTGCTCTTTTCTCAGTGCAGCCTTGATCGCATCGGGAATCATATTGAAGTCGGCTATGACAGAGGCAGGCTTTTTAATCGGATCGTCCTGATAAAAGGGCACGAAAAAATTATTCCGTCTGTTCAGCAGCGTCCCGATATTCGGTGCATTGGTTCCGAGTGCATCGTTTGAGGATATGGCGATTAAGACAGGTTTTTCGTTTCTGAGATGCGCCTTATAGGCCATGGTGACGCTGGTATCGGTAATACCGTTTGTGATTTTCGCAAGCGTATTACCGGTGCATGGCGCGATGACAAGCAGGTCCAGGAGCGCTTTCGGCCCAATCGGCTCCGCTTCGCTGATGGTTGTAATAACGGATCTTCGGCAGATTTGTTCCAATTTATTGATGAATCCCGCCGCGCTGCCAAACCTGCTGTCGATTTCCGCTGCGTTTTCAGACATGATCGGAATAACCGTATAAATAGAGGTCAATTGGGCTAAGGACTCAAATACCTGATCAAATGTGCAAAAGGAACCGCACAGGGCAAAGCCTATAACAGGAGAACTCACTTGAGTGCCTCCTGTTCCGAAATTATATTATATATCGCTTCTTTGATGATTGAACCGGAGGTGATCGGTGCAACCTCCCCCGGTAAAGAAAGTGCCCATATCGCTTTGATGCCCAGTTTTGACGCCGCTGCAAAGTCCATTCCGCCCGGCTTGGACGCCAGATCCATGCATAAGCAATCCTTTGAGAGCTCTCTCAGCCTCTCCTCCCCCAGCACACGAGCCGGCACGGTATTGAATACGATATCGTAGCGCCCAAGAGTGCCTTCCAGAGACAGCGTTTCTGCGCTTTCGTATCCGTATGCGCGAATCCAGGCGAAATCCGCATAACTTCTGGCAGAAACCGTAACATACGCCCCAAGCCCTTTTAGTCTGTGTGCCAGCATCTTCCCAATCCTTCCGAAACCGATTACCAGAATTTTAGAGCGGTGGATCGTTGTTGCCGTCTCCGTCATGGCCAGTTGTATGGCCCCTTCGGCCGTCGCTATCGCATTAAGAACAGCCAGTTCTTCACGTTTAAAATAGTCAAGGATCTCTAATCCGAAGTCGCCTGCCATCTCAGCGCTTCTGCTGTCAATTCTTCCCGCGCAAATCAGCTGTTTTGGACTCAGGCATCGTAAAGTGTCTTCAATGCTATGTATTTTTTCGGAAAGCGGCGTATTCAGGCAGCCTTCGCGGCCAATTAACGGCAGCGGCAGAATAACGCAATCCGCTTCGCTTACGGCGTCAAAAAGCGTGTCGGAACGTTTAACGCCCCACAATGACTGTACTTTATCCATAGCAAAGGCCGAAACAATATGTCCGTCATCCGCCAGCAGTTCAGCCAGCTTAGCTTGACGCATATCGCCGCCGATAAGTGCAAATTTCATCTTGGCTTTCATTGTGTACCTCCGTTATTGATAAAAAACCATAATATCTCTTCATTAGGCAATGCGGTATGAAACTCCCGCAAGCGGCAAAGCTCATACCGTCCGAAAAAGCAAGAACCGATCGCTGCATATATGATAAACGCAGGCTCTTTTGATTCAGCGGTACCCTCACTTGCTCCATAGTATTCCGCCCTATGGCGCCTTGTGAACAAAAGACCGTTTACACGACAAAGAATCGGATAACCACCCATATACAAAGGGGCTTTTTCGAAATGCAACGTTTGCATTTCGAAAAAGCCCCTAATATTATCTGCCAAGCCAGTTTTTTATGGTCTGAAGCCCGCGGGAATCGGGTTTCGGATAATCTCACGGACGCGCAGCAAAGAGAGCGTTTCCAGTATTAATAAAGACTGTTGATATCATCTCACCCCGAGCAAATTTGCCGAAGGGCCATAACGGGAAAACGCAAAAAGCATGTTCGGTGAGAAAATGTTTTTACGAAGCTTTGTACCGCCGTAAACGATGGCATCAATACGGCAAAAGCATACATACGGTCTATTTTGTGTTTTCAGATTTTAGCTGTCTCTCGATCCGCCTGTTCCGGAAATATAAGATCAGGTCGCAGCCCACAAAGAATGTGTTGCAGGCGTACACGAGAATCACAATACTCGGGTTAAAGATGGATTTCCCGATCAGGCCGGATACATAGCCGATAAATATCAAAATCAAAAATGCAAGACTCTTACCGCCTGTTTTCCTGCTCCTGTACGATTTAATGACAGAAAAAGGCCATGATACGCCAAAACATATCAGCATGACGGCCTCAAAGATCTCCGACATACCTTATATCAATCCTTCCGCATCCAAACAAAAATACTGCCGGAGCGCAGGAACCAGCTCATCCCTTTCCAGCGTTTTGTATGTAATCACATCGTTCTCCCTGATCGTCAGATGATTATCGAATAAGGTATTTTTACCGTTTTCGGTATAAATTGCGCACATGATGTGATCCCGGAAGTAAGAGGTTGGATGCATATTCGTGTAAAAGTTCCCCATTTCAAAGTCCTTCGGGAGAGCGGGTTTATCGTTAAAGCCGAGCATGTCGGTATAAACGCCGTCAGTCATGATCTGGATCGCATAATCCACTGTCTCGGAGTGGACCACGCGGTAACGCATCCAGAGCTGTTGTTGTTCCAAACCTTCTTCCAGTATCAGCGGATATACAAAGCAGTTTCCCCCAAACCCGACATCCAGAATATATCTGATGCCGTCAAGCTCCGCGATATTGATCTGGTGTGTACAGGGACCGTAACCCATATCTCCGGCCTTGATGCGCGCCGAATACGGTTTTACGCCAAAGCCCATCTTCTCGAGCGCCGTATAGAGCAGGCAGTTTTGCTCAAAACAGTAGCCGCCCCGTTTTTTGAGCACAATCTTTTCAAATACCGAGTCGGGGTCTACCTTGACTGTCTGTTTATTGAATACATCAATGTTTTCAAAAGGGATTTTTGTGATGTGGTGATAATGAATAAGCCTCAGTATTTCCAGAGACGATTCATTTCCGGGCTTCCAGCCGATTCGATCAAAGTACCGGTCCAGATCAAAAGACATAAACGCACCTCACTTTTTGTGTATTTTAACAGATGCCATGTTATTTGTAAACAAAATTGCTTTATTGATCAAATGTAACAAAATACAATTGATTTTATAGGATATTTCTGGTATAGTCATTAAGGAGTCAACCGCTTATCATTACAATCTACTTAATAATATCATCTGCGGGGGGTTTTTGTATGACTGACGAAAACCGGAAGAAGTACGATGAAAAAGCTAAACGGATCAGGGACGCCGTAATGCTCAAGGAGCCGGACCGGATTCCGATTACACCGTCGCCTGAGCTCTTTCCCGTATTCAATGCCGGATACACCGTCGCCGAGGTGGTGTATGACACGTCACTTGAAAAAATGCGGCATGCGATTAAAAAATACCTGTGCGAGTTTGATCCGGATCAGGGCTCGGGTACGAACTTCATTTACGCCGGGGAGGGCCCCGGAATGGAGATGGCCAAGCCGAAAAATATGCGCTGGGCCGGTATGCCGGGTGATATCATCGATAAAAACTCCTTGCAGCAGTTCATTGAATTTCCGTTGCTGCTGGACGATGAGTTCGATGAGTTTTTCTCCGACAGAACCGGCTGGACTCTGCGCAAAGCTCTGCCCAGGACTTCAGAGCTTATGGAGCCTTTCGCCGGTTTTTATGCGAGCGCCTCAATCGGTGTAAAACAAATAGCAGGTATTGTTTCAAAGCCCGAATTCAAGGAAATGATCAAACAGCTCTGGGCGATCGATGAATTTTATAAATCCTATCAAGAAAAGGCCGACCAGCTCATCAGAGAAATCGAAGATATGGGTTATCCGAATATGATGGGCGGCGGCGCGGCTGTTCCTTTTGACAGCTACAGCGACTTTTTGCGCGGAACCATGTTCTCATTATCCGATTTGTACGACCGGCCGAAAGAGATTGAAAGATACATAGAGGAATCCTTTGAGCAGATTATTGCCGGTATTAAGGCATCAAAAGGTATCAATGAGGGAAAACATGTGTTCATGGCTCTTCATAAGGGTATGGACGGGTTTATGAGCGATGAGCACTACAGAAAGTACTATTGGAGACATCTGCAGCAGATCATCCTCGCCATCATAGACAGCGGCAAGATTCCGTATGTCTATACGGAGGGAAAATACAATTCGCGCTTGGATTGCCTTGCAGAGGTTCCACCGGGAAAAGTGTTTTATCATTTTGAAACTGTCGACATGGCAGCCGCAAAGAAAAAACTCGGCGGTATTGCGTGCATCTCCGGCGGATTTCCGTCGTCCTTACTTGACTGGGGCACGCGGGAACAGGTCATTAACGAGGCGAAACGCCTGATTGATATCTGCGCGCCGGGCGGCGGATTCATCTTCGAAACCTCCTGCGGACTGGGCAACTGCAAAAAAGAAAATGTTGAAGCACTTTTTGATACCGTAAAAACATACGGTAAACGATAGATTGCCTGTGGACGGGGGCTCTCCTCTCCCGTTTATCCATAGCCATTGGGCAAGCTTTTCTACATGCGGGCAAAAGCGGCGGGTTATCCTGCCGCTTTTGTCGTTTGATATTTTAAAGGACCGTGAGCAAGCCGGTATGTCTGTCATCGCAGAATATCCGGGGTTGACGTCTCCGTTTGATGCTTTTATAATAACCATATTTTTACAGTAAGGGGATCGTCTTGGATTTTTTCAAAAATAAAATCGCACAACGGCTTGGCGGAGTGCAATTCGGTGTTGAGGTCCAATCCATTTCAAAAGCGTTTGACATGACCGGCTGGCGGCTGGGTTTTCTGGCAGGCAATAAAAAACTGGTGAAAGCCTACGGTACGGTGTTTCAATGCGCTCAGGAAGTTGCGGAATTTCTGATCATGAACGCCAATATACCGGTTGTTCCCTGGGACGACTGCGGAAGCTATTTGCGCTTTTCCGTCACCTATGAAGCCGGAAGCGCCGAAGAGGAGATACGGGTCATGAACGAATTCAAAGAAAGGCTCGGAGCGTTAAACCTGATTTTCTGACATCCGGGACGGAAAGCCTTCAGGCGGCACGTTACGATGAAAACACAATGCCAGTTCTATTGTGCCGCGATAAGGCACAATAGAACCGGCAGAGTTTTAGTCAGCAGTTATGATTCTGTCTGCAGCCGCTCCATATTTTCCGGCCCGTCCTTCCGCATATGCAGTTTTTTCCGCAACGGAATCATCAGCGATACGGCAAGAAGCGCGGTAAATGTGTCGGTCGCCGGAAATGAGATCATAAAGCCGGTTTCGCCCCAAAAACGGCTGAACATGAAAAGCACCGGGATAAAGAACAAACCCTGTCTTCCGACGGATAAAACCAGCGCTTCAATCGAACGCCCTATGGCTTGATAAAAGGTCCGGAAAATCATCAATATGCCCATAAACGGCATCGACAGCACCTTCAGGCGCATGAATTGTTCTCCCTTGGCAACCACATCCTCGTCTACTATAAACAGCTTTATCCAAGTACCGGCAAAGATATAGAGCAGGACCGCAATAGTAAAGCAAATCAACGTCGCGTTTAAAACGGCGTTCCTGATGGTTTTAAAGAGCCTTTTAATGTTCCCGCTGCCGTAACTGTACCCCATCAGCGGCTGGCAGCCCTGTGCCATTCCGACCGTCAACATGATCCCTATGCTCATCAGGCGCATGCATACGGTGGTCGCGGCGACGAGGGTATCGCTGAAACCTGCGGCGATTGAATTTGCGACGGCCATGCCTACGCTCATCAGAATATTGTCAAGGGATGCGGGAATTCCGATTTTAAATATATTGGTAAAGTACGTTTTCCTGAAAACCAAATTCTTCGGTGAAATGGTAATAATACCTTTCTTGCTGATATAAAAGTAAACATAATAGCCGAATCCGGCGGCATTTCCGATTGCGGTGGCGACAGCCGCGCCCGCAACGTCCATCTTGAACAGGAAAATAAATACGGGGTCAAGCGCCATGTTGAGTACGCTCCCGGTGATCATTCCGATCATAGAGTCGGTGGTGGCCCCTTCCGCGCGCAAAAGGCCCGCCATAGTCATCTGCAGACCCATAAATAACCCGCCGATCAGCATGTAGGACAAATAGCTTTTGCACCAGACCATCGTGTTTTCGCTTGCTCCGCAGAAACGCAGCACGGTTTCCATGTTCAAATATAAAATAATTGTTGCACAAAGGCATATTATCGCCGAAGCGAAAAATGATATCGAAGCCGCGTGATTTGCGTTTTCCCTTCTTCCTTCACCTAAAAGCCGTGAAATAAGCGAGGCCCCGCCCATTGCAAAAATGTTTCCGAAAGCCTGCAATCCCATAACAATCGGCATGCATATGCCAATCGCCGCAACCATGTCCGGATTATTCAGCTTCCCGATAAAAAACGTATCGGTCATGTTGTAAACGACCTGAATGAGCATCGCGATCATAGTCGGTATGCTCAGTTTCCAGATCGCCTTTCCGACCGGCATGGATTCCATGATTACAGTACGGTCTTTTTGTCTGTTTTTTTTGATTTCTTTATCCATTTCGTTTCCTTCTTTATCCGAGCATCTTAACCGAGTCGACTAAAACCCGCATTGCATCGCGCAATGTGTATATCGAGTCCGGATTCATATTGGATACCTTTTCTGCAATAAAGTCCTTGAATTGCGTATCGAGCGCGTCTGCAACCGCATACCCGCTCTCGGTAAGCTTCAGGCTGTAAACCCTTCGGTCCCTTTTCATCGGAATTCGCTGAACAAGACCCTTTCTTTCCAGGCTGTCCGCAACGGAGGTAAAGGCGCCCTGCGATAAGCCCGCATGTTTGCTGTATACCACCATCGGCTCGTCGGGCTTCAGATAGACGTTTATCAGAGTCCTCTCTTCCGTCGCATTGAGTTTAACCGGGGCAAAAGGTTCAAATTCCTTCACAAATGACGTCAGAAAAAGCGGAAGCTTACAGAACAACTCGGCAATTTCCTGTTCGACCTGCTTCATCGGTATCCCTCTCGGCATAAAATTTACTTAGATTTCAAACTGTTCCGATTCTAACAAATAGCATGCGAAATGTCAAGATAAACATTACATAAAAACAGGCAAAACTATGGGG
>JAAYJC010000201.1 GCA_012523085.1 Clostridiales bacterium | reverse complement strand
CGTTTTGTAAAAAACAAGGGCTGCCCTTTATTGGCAGTATACCCTTTGACCTGGGCGCGGTAAAAGCGATTAATAATGGTCAAACCATTGTAGACATCGACTGCACATCGGGGACGGCGGTGAAAGAGGTTTATCATAAAACAATGAATCTGCTCTTTGAAAAAGGTGGTGGCTAAAGTCATGCTTATTAAAACCTTGGTTGAAAATACATCGATATCAAAAGATTTTGGCAACGAGCATGGACTTAGCCTGTATATTGAAACAAAGAAACACAAAATATTGTTTGATGTGGGCGGGAGTGTGTCGCGAACCGTGTAAATAGAATAATCCTCCAATATACTGTCCATACTAAAGATGCTTTTACTCTCACGGAGGATAGGGCGACGCAGGAGTGCGACCCGAGCGCCGGGAGAGGTTTGGCGGAGCGGCGATTTCCCAAAAGGAATGTCGCCGTTTTCATTGCCGCTCCGGAAAACAAAAGCGATAAACTCACTTCCGGCCGCAGCCGGCTCATGATGCTTGTTGGGGTTGTAATCTACCTTCAAAAAAGACAAGCAGCTGTCCTATTATGATTCCCCAGTCACGAATTGGCATACTCCATTTCTTGGAGATTTCCATAATCGACAGATAAACAGATTTTCTTACTGCGTCGTCCGTGGGGTAAATGGTCTTCGTTTTGGTATATTTGCGAAGCATCCGATGGAAGCCCTCCACCGCATTGGTGGTATAGATAAGCGTTCTTACCTCCTGGGGGTATTTAAAGTAAGTGGAAAGTTCTATCCAGTTTGCATCCCATGATTTGAGGATCTGAGGATATTTCTTGCCCCATTTCTCCCGGAATTCCTCCAATCGGAACTCAGCATCATCCATTGTCGGAGCGCCGTAAACCTTCTTCAAATCCGCCATGACCGCCTTAATATCTTTGTAAGGCACATATTTAGTGGAAGTGCGAATCTGATGGATAACACACAGCTGCTGCTCGGTTTTCGGGAAAACAGTTTCGATTGCGGTCGAAAAACCGGAAAGATTGTCGCGACAAGCAATCAATATATCCTGTACGCCCCGGTTTTTCAGTTCGTTACACACAGTGGTCCAAAAGCTGGCGCTTTCATTTTCTGAAATCCATATGCCTAAAATCTCTTTGTGCCCGTCCATATTGATTCCTAAAACAGAATACACGCATTTGTTGATCACTCGATTGTCTTTCCGGACCTTGAAAACAATTCCATCGAGAAAAACAATCGGATACACGGCGTCCAGAGGACGGCTCTGCCACTCTTGTACCGCCGGCAGAATTTTATCCGTAATCCGGCTGATCAGGCTTGCGGAAGCCTCTACACCATAGATGTCCCGCAGATGGTCCTCAATATCTCGATTCGACATCCCTTTGGCATACATCGCCAAAATTCGATTTTCCAAATCATCCGAACGCGTCTGCCTTTTCTCAATCACTCGGGGCGAAAACTCACCGTTGCGGTCGCGCGGTACCTCTATTTCCGTTTCTCCAAGTTCGGTTTTCAAGACCTTTTTTCCGTACCCATTACGGTTGTTCCCGCTGTTATTTCCAAGTACGGAATGCTTTTCATAGCCTAAATGCTCATCCATTTCTGCCTCAAGCATCCGCTCAATTGTACCCTTGAAAAGACTCTTCAACAGCGCTTGTACATCCTCCAAGTTCCCGCATTCTTCGCTCAACAGTGCTACCAGTTCTCGTGCTTTTTCATGCATTTGACACATCTCCTTTTCTGATGGAGATTATTGCCATTTACACGGTTAGATATACAGCCTCATCCGTCTTGCCGAAGCAGCATGAAAACAGGGCCTTTCGGCCCTGTTTTCATGCTGTATAATGTATTACTCCAGCGTCTCGGCGACGCGTTTCAATTCGTCGATGATCTGTATCTTCTGGGGGCAGACGGCTTCGCAGGCGCCGCAGGCAATGCACTCGGAGGCTTTTTTACTGCCGAACATTTGCTCGAGCCCACAAGCGAATTTCGCTGCGTTCAAATCGTCGTAGACAAGATACCGGTTCATGGCGTCGAACATCTGGGGGATATGGATGCCCTGGGGACAGCCCTCCACACAGTAGGCGCAGGAAGTGCAGGGAACCTGCGGAATATCCATCAGGATCTGGCGCGCCTTCTCAACGACAGTCTTCTCTTCCGCGTTGAGGGGCTTGAAGTTTTCCATGTAGGAAAGGTTGTCCTTCATCTGCTCCAATGTGGACATGCCGCTCAAAACGGTGATGACGTTATCAAGTGACGCGGCAAACCGGATGGCCCAGGAGGCCTGAGAGGCTTTCGGGTCGGCTTCCTTCAGGATGTTGCCTACCCGGTCCGGAAGATTAGCCAGTGAGCCGCCCTTGACGGGCTCCATGATGATGATGGGCTTGTTGTGCTTTAAGGCCACCTCATAGCATTTCCGCGACTGCACGGAGCCGCTCTCCCAATCGCCGTAGTTGAGTTGCAGCTGGACAAACTCCATGTCCGGATGGGCCGTCAGTATCCTGTCCAGCTCGTCAGCCGTGTCATGGAACGAAAAGCCGATGTGTTTCACAAAACCTTTTTGTTTCAGCTCACGAACATAATCCCAAATGCCGAAATTATCGAATACTGCAGTCCGCCCGCCGCCGCAGTTATGGAGCAGATAAAAGTCAAAGTACCCCGCGCCTGTGCGCTCAAGGGATGTCCAGAACATCTGCTTCGCCTCATCGGCGGTCTTGGGTCCGGCCCAAGCCGGGAGCTTAGTGGCCAGCTGGAAGCTCTCCCGGGGGTAGCGGTCCACCAGCGCTGTTTTCGCCGCAGCTTCCGATTTGCCGTTTGCGTAACCGTAAGCGGTGTCGAAATACGTAAAACCCTTCGCCATGAACAGGTCAACCATATCCTTGACCTGCGCGATATCGATATCGCCGTCCATTCCGCCGATCATCGGCAGCCGCATCAGGCCGAAGCCCAGCTTCTTGATATTCTCTCCCAAATACGCCATTACTGACCTCCAAATGTAATATGCGTGCCCCGCAGCAGCCTGTTGCGGCAGGGCAGGCGTCTGATTGTTTATAGGATATAGCAGACAGCCGCGGCAGTCAACAGCCGCGTAAAAAAACAGATCCGGCAGCGGCCGCTGTTTGTATAAAAAATCATTGCAGCACCGCATCGAAAGTGCTATATTTTGTGCTGTCGGATACTACTTAAATTTTGCGGGGGGGACCGGAGTGCGGAAACATTTCAGGCTTTCAACAATGCAGGTCCTTGTCATTGGCTTCGCCCTTGTGATTGTGATTGGCGGCGCGCTGCTGTCGCTGCCCTTTTCAAACAGGGACGGGCAGGGGATACCTTATATCAACGGCTTGTTCACAGCCGCCTCCGCCACCTGCGTGACGGGGCTCATCGTCTATGATACGTATACGCAGTTCAGCCTCCTTGGCCAGGCCATCATATTGGTTTTGATCCAGATCGGCGGACTGGGCTTTATGTTTGTGGCGATCACGTTTTCGCTGTTTCTCGGCCGCCGCATCAGCCTCCGCCAGCGGTCGATCCTGATGGAATCGGTCAGCGCGCTGAAGCTTGGCGGCATCGTCCGGCTCACAAAAAAGGCGCTGCTCATTACCCTGAGCCTGGAGCTCTTGGGCGCCGTCATCCTGGCGTCCCGTTTTATCCCGCAATTCGGCTTCTGGCCGGGACTCTGGTGCGGGATTTTTCATTCCGTTTCCGCCTTCTGCAATGCGGGTTTTGATATCCTAGGCAGGATCGCGCCGTACAGCTCACTGGTACCCTTTGCCTCGGATGCGGCTGTTAACATTACAATCGCCATGCTCATTATAATCGGTGGCCTCGGCTTCTTCGTCTGGGACGACATCACCGAGTACAAATGGCATGTTGCAAAGTACCACCTGCATTCGAAGATCATCCTGACGGGTACTCTTGTTTTAATCGTCGGCGGGGCATTGTTGTTTTACGTCCTGGAAGCGGGCCATACATTTAAGGATATGAACACGGGCGAGCGGATTCTGGCGTCTTTTTTTGCCTCTGTGACGCCGAGAACGGCGGGATATAACTCGGTGCCGGTCGCTGAAATGAGCGAGGGCGGTACATTCCTGTCGATGCTTTTAATGCTGATCGGCGCGGGCCCCGGTTCCACCGGCGGCGGCATGAAGGTTTCGACGGTTGTTGTGATTCTGCTGGCTGTCTGCGCGCGCATACGGAACAGGGAAGATATGAATATTTACAGCCGCCGTTTGGAGGACGGCGCGCTCCGAACGGCTTCCACCAGCGCGGGGATATACCTGGTGCTTGTTGTCGCCGGAACCTTTATCCTGTGCGGTCAGGGCTTTGATGTCACAAGCGCGGTGTACGAGGTGCTTTCCGGCATCGGCACGGTGGGACTCACAAGAGGCATTACCCCGTCGCTGCCCTTCCTGTCCAAGCTGACGATCCTTCTTCTAATGTACGCCGGCCG
>JAAYJC010000200.1 GCA_012523085.1 Clostridiales bacterium | reverse complement strand
GCCGGATATATTAAAGACGGCTCCGTCAAAGCAGGCGCCGACGGCCTTTTCCTGGCTTCGTTTATCGCGCCTACACTGCTCATAAACTACCTTGACGGACATCCTATTTTAGACGAAAACGGCAAAGCACCCGAGTTTTTTACAAAACCATTTAAAGTTGACGCATCAAATATCGATGGATATATCTCCATTTTCGGAACCGACGGCGTTCAGCCTATTACGGACGAAACGCTCAGGAACCTTTGCTGGCGGTATAATCCCGATGTGACGTATCAGACTTATGTTGATCTGGTAGAAAACGGTCTTTCGCTGAATGCGCTTTTGAAGGCACACGGTCTGCCCGAAGCTGGTTGATGTCTTATCACAAAACACCTTAGAATAGCGTCTGAAACAGCCTGCCCCTTCGGCGGGCTGTTTCAGACAAAGGGTAAATGTGGAAACTAATAACAAGATCGCAAAAAACAAAGTCACGACCCATTCAATCATAACCATAAACAACAATATCTGCAAAAAGAGGTAACGCATTATGCAGACATTAAAATCGAAACAAAATCCTCCGCAAGAAAAGAATCAAAACCAGGCCATTTTTGCTCTGATTTTGATTGCTGTTATCATTATCGCCGCAATTGTATTCAATATAATTACCGGCGGCGAGTTTCTGGATAGCACAAATATTGTTATTGTATTATCCCACATTGTCTGGCCTACCTTTGTCGCCTGGGGGTTTTGCTTTTTATTCGCCTGCGGATATACCGATCTGTCCATTGGCGCAATCATTGTGCTCGGTTCGTTTGCGACCACAATTTTCGGAAACTGGCTGGGATACCCCGGGGTTATCCTCGGCGGTATTTTTGTCGGCACATTGCTGACCTTTCTCAACTTCAACGTCTTTGCCTTTACGAAGATACCCTCATGGATAGCAGGTATCAGCCTTGCTATGATCTATGAAGCTCTTGCGGTATTCCTTAAGGTCAATAAAACGACGGAGGCTCTCATTTATGTGGAAATGGACAAGAGCCTCCGGCTCCTTGGCAAGCTACCGTGGAGTGTTATTGTCCTCGCCATTGGGCTCGTTTGCGCATACATAGTCTATAACAGAACCTCTGTTGGCCTTAATATTCGTGCGCTGGGCGGCAACAAGGAGGTTTCCAAAGCTCTCGGTATCAACATTACAAAAACACTTTTGATGGTGGGTTTAATTTCCGGACTGTTTATCGGTCTGGCTTCAGTCATACAACAGAGCATTGCCGGCCGGACACTGGTCAAGACCGGTTTAACTAGCATTAATATGATGTTTCATCCGCTGGCAATCGTTCTTCTGGCACAGGTTCTGCAGAAACGGCTTAATATTATCATCGCTGTTCCAATCTGTTCAATTATTATATACGCAATCTTCAATCTGCTGACACTGGTGCGCGTACCCTCGGGCACCCTTCAAGAAGCCTTCTTAGGTGCATTCCTTATTGCATTTGGCATCATAGGGCAGAGAGGAAGCAAGGGGGTCGTAAAATGAGTGCGGATATTATGCTAGAGATCAAAGAGCTCAACAAATACTTCGGACCGACGCATGCCAACAAAGATATAAGCTTTACAATTAAAAAAGGTGAAATCAAGGGTTTAATCGGCGAAAACGGCTCAGGTAAATCCACCCTTATTTCTCAGATTGCCGGCCTATACGCCAGTGATTCCGGCACGATGCTGCTGAACGGCGAACCATATAGCCCCTCGAGCCCGGTGGATGCCAATAACCATGCCATCTCCATCGTCATGCAGGAGTTGGGCGTTATCGGAAGCCTGCCGGCAGGCGTAAATGTTTTTTTGGGAAGAACGAAACAGTTTACGAAAAACGGCATTGTCAACCTGAAGAGCTTGAACAAAGCCGCGGCAGAGCAGTTTAAAAAGTGGGATCTTCCATATGTCCCTCTGAATAAACTCACTGATGGCATGATGATAGAAACGCGTAAAATCATCGAGCTTGCGCGCGCCTTATCCGTTGAACCGCAGCTTTTGCTTCTGGACGAGATTACGCAATCGCTGTCAATGAACAACAGGAATAAGCTGTACGAATTAATTAATAAACTCAAGTCGATGGGGCGTTCGGTCATCGTCATCAGCCATGATGTGGAGGAACTGATTCATATCACCGATTCTATCACAGTCCTTCGGGACGGTGAAGTCGTGGGCGATGTCATCTCGAACGATACATCAGCCGACGATATCAAGCGCATGATGGTAGGCCGTGAGATCAGCGGCGATTATTACAGAGACGATATGAAACCGGAATATGGCGATGATGTTGTTGTCAGTGTAAGAAACCTGACTGTTCCCGGAGAAATTGAAGATGTCAGTTTCGATGTTCATGAGTCGGAAATTCTGGGTTTTTGCGGTCTGTCCGACTCCGGCATCCACACAGTGGGTAAGGCGGTTTACGGTTTGTTGAAACCGTCCGGCGGGCAAGTTTATCTCAATTCAAAGGAACTTGTCATTAAAAAAGCTTCAAAAGCACTGCGGAATAACATGGCATACGTTCCAAAGGACAGAGATAACGAGGCGCTGATGATTCATGCAAGCATCCACGATAATTTTAACCTGCCCTCTCTTACGGAGCTTCAGGGCAGTATCGGCTACCTTTCGCCGGGCAAGTTGAAAAAGCTGGCTCTTGAGATGACAAACAAGCTCTCTGTCAAGTGCACCGACATTTATCAGACCATGGATGCGCTCTCCGGCGGCAACAAGCAGAAAGTCAATCTCGGCCGATGGCTGGCAAAGGATATAAAGCTGCTCATTCTCGACTGCCCGACACGAGGTGTCGATGTGGGCGTGAAGGCGTACATATATTCCCTGATAAAGGAAGCAAAGAAAAACGGCACGGCTACAATTTTGATCTCCGATGAGCTGACTGAGGTTCTGGGCATGTCTGACCGGTTGATTGTTATGAAAGACGGCAGAGTTAACGATGTCATCCATCGGGACGAGGACTTCACAGAGCAATCCGTTATAAAGGTGATGATATGATGAAGATGAAAAAGATAAGAATAAGTTTGCAGGATGTGGTGCCTTTTGCGGCTTTTATTATAATCTTTTCATTCTTTGCTATTACAAGCAAGGGAAGCGTTCTTTCCGCGTTTAATTTGAGCATCCTTTTAGATCAGTCCGTCATGACAATTATTGTCGGCTGCGGTGCGCTTTTTGTTGTCGCGCAGGGCAGTATTGACCTCTCGGTAGGCGTTAATCTGGCGTTTACAAGCGTCGTCGCCACCTGGGCTGCGAACGCTGCGGGCGACTGGCTGCTTATACCCGTTGCGCTTATTGTCGGAACACTCGTCGGCGCTTTTACCGGTACGGTTGTCAGCCGATTCAAGGTTCCTTCCTTCATGGTGACAATAGCGATGCTCATCGGTATGCGCGGGATAGTCAACTATATACAATCCTTCATATCCACACAGGCAATACCCGAATCTATGATGATTTTGAGCGAACCGTATGTTAAGTACCCGGCTTTCTTACTCATCATCATCGTTCTTGCTTATGTATTTGAGTTCACAAAGGTCGGAAAATACTGCAAGGCCATAGGTGAGAATGAAACAACAGCTCGATTTGTCGGCGTTCCGGTAACGTTTATGAAGATCGTCGCTTTTGCAATCTGCGGTCTGACTGTCGGCCTTGGCTCGCTTTTTTCGCTGAGCTCAAACGGGGGTACAAGTCAGCAAATAGGTTTATTCTTTGAAATGAAGGTAGCTATGGCAATCTTCTTTGGCGGCGTGCTGGTCACCGGAGGCACCTCGGCAAAGCTTTATAAGGTTCTATTGGGTTCATTTTCCATCACCATTATTGTAAACGGGCTCAACCATATCGGTCTTTCACAAACCCAGTATTCACAGTCAATTCAAGGTATTCTGCTCCTTTTGATTCTGGGCGTCACTATTCTTGCCAGCAAAAAAAGCCGGAAAAGCGCTCAACTTCCGGATGAAGCGGAGGCAATTGACGAACAAGCGGAAGAAAAGACTGCGCATCTAAAATAATACGCTAAAACCGTTCCTACCGTTTATTAACAGTGTTACCTTCGTTTAAATGTTTCGGAAATAAACTTGTTCCCTTCTCCGGGATCGATTCCAAGCTCAGAGAGCTCCCCATACTCATCGTCGGTACCCTCCCCCTGCAGAACATTTACCGCGCCGCAGTCGCTGCCTGCCGCGATCTTTGCGCCAAGTTTCTTTGCCGATAATAAATGCTCTTTCTGCTTCTCCAAAATATTCATCAAAACGCCGTCGTCGAAAAGGCCTGTCCCGATTAGATTCCTGACCGTTGAACGCGTCGGAACCCACGCCGTTTGCGTCTGGGAAAACAGCTCCGCAGTCTCTTTGTCCGGCCAGAAACCGTGCTCTATGCTGCTCACACCGGCACAGAGCGCGTTTTTGATGTTTTCCGCGCCGTTTGCATGCGCCATTACACTAAATCCCTCTTCGTTTGCGATGTAAACCACCTGTTTTAGCTCCGGGTACGATATAGCCTGTCCGGTTACCTTCCCTTCTGAGGCGAAATCCATGATACCGGACACAGCGAGCTTGATAAAATCAGCACCCAGCCTCTTCGCTTCGCGTATAAGGCCCAGATATTCCTTCATGTTCTCATAAGCGCGCCCGAACATCGATCCATAATAGCCTTTTCTGTGGATAATGAAAACCGGCGTTCTGTAGTCGATGCCGAATTCGGCTGCAATCGTTTTAGCGGCAGCCGAAACATTATACTTGTCTCCGCCGTCCCGATAAAACGAAATCTTGTGTTCGGCGCATATCTTCAGCTGATTGCGTACAAAAGCCGTATTGACGCCGTTTTTATGTCTTTCCATAGACGCTTTATAACTTTTTGCGTCTAAAATGATGTGCCCGTGACACTCATACTTCAATATTTCCGCCTCACTTGTTTGAATAATGCGTTTTGCGAAACGTATTCGAAAAAAGAGCAATAACTGCTCTTTTTGCCGTCACACCCGAAGGAATAAGCCCCTATTTTCTGCTGCCCGCTATTTCGGCGCAGGCATCGGCAAGGTTTTTTAATGTGCTGCAATCCAGCATATTGCAATACGGCTTGAATGCCGCAACACTTTTCATATTTACCCATTTTACTTCCGGTACGGGGTTCATCCACAGAATCCGGCTCACCTTTTTCCTTATTGTCTTCAGCTGCGCTTCGGCTGTTTTTGTGCTTACGGTTTTGGTATCGCTAAGTACGATTAATACGGATGTTCCGCCCAGCGGAGAGGGCCGCAGCGCCAAAAGCTCCTCGAACGCCCGACCGATATCGGTTCCTTTTCCCCATAAACTGCTTTTCATGACATAGGCTTCAAAGGTCTTCATTTGCCTTAATACAAAAGGATTCACTCGCATGATACCTTCCGAAAACAGCAGGACCTCCGATCTTTCCGCTGCCTTGCTCATGGACTGAATAAACCGGACTGCGAATTGCGTAAATTTCAGCATGGATGCGGAAACATCGCATAGTAAAATGATTCTTTTTTTGCTCCTGCGTCGTTTTTTGTATCGCAGATGATAGAATAATCCGCCTGTTTTCAGGCTGTTGTGTATTGTTCTTCTAAAATCCAGCCTTCCCGATTTGCCGCTTCTTTTATCGCTGCGGGATAGTTCTCCGTTTATATGCCTGACCAGAAGCTGAATCAACGCCACCGCGTGCGGGATCTCCTTTTCCGTGATATCCGAAATGTTTTTGTTTAAGAGTTCGAGCTTGTCCGTGTCGATTTGCGCCATGCTGCTGCCGGCCGCCGCCGGAATATCGTCAAGGAATACCCTTTGCTCAATAATTTTTTGCATGAACCGCTCATGAAACGGCGATGAACGCAAATTATCCATTGAAAAATCAAAATATCTCCTAAGCTGCTCACGTTCAGTTATTGAAAGGTTCGCGTAAGCCTCTTTGAGTCCTTCATCTATTTTCAGCGGCTTGCCGTCATATTTAAGCTCCTCTTCCGCCTCTCGCCTTTGTTTTGCTTTTTCTTCTTCCGCTTTGCTTATCTGTTCATCTTGTTTTCTGCGTGCATTTTCCCCGGCAAAAAAGCTGTTAAACGCTTCGTTAAACACGTTTTGTTCGCTTTTGCTCTTGGCAAAAAGCGAACTGAGTGCGGCTTTTACGGCATTTTTGTCCGATAATCCCAAAATATTGATTATGCGGGCAGCATCCATCGTCTCAGCAATTCCGACCCGGATGCCTTTTTCCCTCAATATATTAGAAAACTGCGCCAGGTTTTCAATCAAAAAGCCGGTCGAATCCGTCGTCATCCAATATCCCCTCGATATCCTCGTTGTTTTTTAATACAAAGCCGATCGTATTTGCGGCAGCTTTCCTGTCGAGTTCGGATATACCGAGTGTCTCAAGTGCGCTGATCCAGTCAAGCGTCTCGGCGATGGACGGTTTTTTTACCACCGCTTCACTGGAACGCAGATACCTGACCGCTTCCGCTACTTGAAGGGCCAATGCGTCATTGACGCCGGGAAGCCTTGCCCCGATAATTTTGACTTCCTTTTCTACCGTTGGGTAGCCGATGTACAAATAAGCACACCGGCGTTTCAGCGCATCGGACAGGGGCCTTGTATTGTTGCTGGTCAGCACCACAAAGGGCCGGGTTTTTGCGGTAATGGTGCCGAGCTCCGGAATCGATACCTGAAAATCCGACAACAGCTCGAGTAAAAATGCCTCGAACTCCTCATCTGCCTTATCGATCTCGTCAATGAGTAAAACGACAGGTTCATGACTTCTGATCGATCGCAAAAGCGGGCGTTCCAGTAGGTATTCGTCACCGAAAAGCGAATGCGTGAATGCCTCAGGGTTATTCTGTTCCGAATTCATATGCACCTGAATCGAAAGCAATTGCTTTTGATAGTTCCATTCATACAGAGCCTTTGTCTCATCAAGACCTTCGTAGCACTGCAACCTGACCAGCGGCCGCTCAAGCGCACCCGCCATCGCTTTGGCGACTTCGGTTTTCCCGACGCCCGCCGCGCCTTCAATCAATAAAGGCCTGCCCAATTTCAATGAAACAAACAGCGTTACCACAAGTTCGTCATCATGAATATAATTTTGACTGCCCAGCTGCTTCTTGAGGTTTTCCATTTCCATGTTCACATCGGACCCTCCATTCATAACATTTCTTGGCTTTCTCTGTATCTCTTATGGATAACTGTAATACCAAAAGTATACAGTTTCGCTTCTATTAGTTGCAAACACAACTAATTTATGATAAACTACTACTAAAGAAAAATCAATGTCCCTGTTTAAAATATCCACTGAGCAAACGCGTTTGTTCAGTGGAACAAATGCGTTTTGCAAAACGCATTTGCATTGATTGTCTGACTGAATTGTTCAGCCGGCATTATTTAAAGGAGGCGTTTCGGGTCTTTCTTCGGATTGATCCTACTTATGTCTGATAACGAAACAACAACTAACGTACAAACGATTCCTGCGCAAGATGCGGCCGCCATAAAAGGCGTTTCGACAACGCTCGACGCATTGGAATACGGTACGATCGAAAGCATGGAATTGGAGTTTAAAAAGGACCGCCGCCAGCGTAAAAAGCTACCGGAAAACATCACTTCACGGTCTTTGTATAACGATATAATGGGTATTGCCTGGCCTTCTCTGGCCGAGCTTCTGTTGTCTTCTCTGGTCAATATGGTCGATATGATGATGGTCGGCAGTCTCGGAGCCGGCGCGATAGCCGCCGTCGGACTGGTCCTTCAACCGCGCTTTTTGCTTATGACCACGATCATGTCACTTAATACGGGAGCTACCGCCTTGATAGCCCGCGCGCGCGGCGCCCAAAATCAGGAAAGAGCAAATAATATATTACGTCAGTCGCTTGTTCTGGCCACCGCAATTTCGTTTGTGTGCGCTGTGTTCGGAACCGCTTTCGCCGACTGGATGGTTACCTTCATGGCTGCGGATGGTATGGAAAAAGAGACCATTGAACTCGGTGTGACCTATTTTAAAATTCAAAGTATTACCTTTATGATTCCATCCTGGTCCTTCTGCATAACCGCTGCTTTGCGTGGAACGGGGAACGCAAAACCCTGCATGGTGTATAATATTGTCGCAAACCTGGTGAATATAGTCGGCAACTGGCTGCTGATTAACGGTAATCTCGGCTTTCCGAAGCTCGGCGTCGCGGGCGCATCCATTTCGACCGTCATCGGTCAGACTGTCGGAACAATTATGGCGTTTTACAGCGTTGCCAGCGGGAAGTATTATTTGAAGTTGAAAATCAACCTCAAAACCCTATTTAAGTTCGATAAGGATATTGTTTCCGGAATGGGAAAGGTCGGCATACCGGCTATGATAGAACAGCTGATCATGCGGACCGGGCTTGTGATTTACAGCCGCACTGTTGCAACGCTCGGAGAAATCAGTATGGCGACATACCAGATATGCATGAATATTCAGTCCCTTACCATGATGAACGGTCAGTCTTTCGCTGTTTCCGCAACCTCCTTGATCGGCCAAAGCCTCGGAAAACTCAGGGTAGATATGGCTGAGCATTACGGCAGAAGATGCCGGCAGCTTGCTTTGTATGTTTCTTTATTCCTTGCTCTTGTGTTTGTCATTTTCAGGGAACAGCTTGTCATGCTGTATAACAAGGATCCGCTGATCGTCAGCACCGGCGGCATTGTGATGCTCATTGTGGCGATGCTGCAGCCGATCCAGAGTTCTCAGTTCGTACTCGGCGGCATTTTGCGCGGTGCGGGCGATACAAAGGTCACGGCATTTTATGTTCTGATCACTACGGTCATTATCAGGACCTCGTTGGGTTACCTTTTTGTTACTGTTTTAGATTATGGACTCGTCGGAGCCTGGGTTGCCATAGCTGTCGATCAGATAATGCGAACAATGCTGTTTATCTTTCGTTACAATCAGGGAAAATGGAAACGAATCAGGCTTTGAACATGCCTTACCTCTGTAACCCCGGTCTTTTGTCAAAAGCTGCAATGTTTAAAGCCGTGCGTGCTTTTTGCCCACATGGCCATTACGGTTGCCGGAAAAAAACGCAATCCGGCGGAATGGAACCAGAAATGTCAAACATATGGCACAATATAAATCCGAAGCGCATTACACCCGAAGATTTCATTGCGGTTATCGAGATAACCAAGGGCAGTAAGAAAAAGTATGAACTGGATAAGGAAACAGGCCTGATCATTCTTGACAGGATTTTGCATACATCCACACACTACCCGTCAAACTACGGTTTTATCCCGCGCACCTACGGCGACGACGGTGACCCGCTGGATGTTCTGGTGGTCTGCAGCGAGGAGCTGGAGCCGATGACGCTGGTTCGCTGTTATCCCATCGGTGTCATAACAATGAAGGATTGCGGCAAGCTTGATGAGAAGATCATAGCGATTCCATTCAGTGATCCCAACTACAATACATTCGGCGAGATTTCAGAGCTTCCCAAACATATCTTTGATGAAATGTGTCATTTCTTTTCGGTCTACAAGATGCTTGAAGATAAGGAAACCGTTGTCAACGAAGTTGAGGACAAAGCGAAGGCAATCGAGGTAATCCGGCATTGTCTGGACAACTACATTAAAGATTTTTGCAGATAATCGCTTGTATTAAAAAAACTGAACGGTCTGTCCGTGCGATTTGGAAATTTGGACATTCAGATCGGGAAAGGCCTTAGACAGCCAGCGAAGAAGCACAGGCGTCACGACATTTTCCGTGCAGAAATGATCCCCGTCTATCAGGTTGAGTTGATAATACCGCGCGTCCAGAAATGAATCGTATTTTATATCCGCCGTGAGGAAAGTATCGCATCCGAGCTTTACCGCCTCTTCCAGGTATTCGCCGCAGGAGCCGCCGCCCACAGCGACGTGATAAACCGGTCTTCCTGAATCATAATAACGCAAACCGTTCGTGTGCAAAGCATTTTTCAAAAAAGCGAGAAATTCGGACATCGGCATTTTTCGGCCGAGCTTTCCGGTGCGCCCGATACCGTAGATTTTACCGGATTGATCTATTCCACCATCGGCCAGAGGCCCAATAACGCTGAGCCCCGCAATGGCCGCCAGTGCGTCGTTCACACCGCCGGAAACGATGTCAAGATTGGTGTGCATGCAAATCGCCGAGATTTTATGTTCCAGCAGCTTCATCACACGCTTTCCCTGGGGTGTTTCAGGTGTAATGGATTTAAGTGAAAAAAGCACAGGATGGTGCGTAACAATCAGTTCCGCATTTATTTCCACCGCTTCGTCGATAACCTGCTCAGTAATTTCCAATGCAATTAAAACCCTATTGATGTTCCTGTCCCTGTCGCCGATCAGAAGCCCGACATTATCGAAATCCATCTTCAAGCTGCTCGGAGCGTAATTTTCTATTATATTACTGATTTCGCTCAGTTTTACCATCGCTTAACCTCTCTTTCATCGCCAAAAACCCGTGAAGCAGGTTGTTTAATGCATTTTGCTTCTCTTTACAAATGTCTTTGCTGTTTTGAATTCCGGCTAATGCTTTTTCCGTTTTGCTGATCAGCTCGCTTAGATATGGGATAAGCAACGGGTCCCGACGATTTATTAACGCCTGCCCGATATGCCGATAAATAAGATCGGGCATTTCATATTTCCCTCGCCCCGCAAGAAGAACCCTGTAGAACGCATTTTTGTCCCGTACCAGCTTTTCGTCAATAATAAAAAAACTGTTTTCATACAGATATTCGATAAGTTCCGGTATCTTCGACATCGGCTGCAGGACAAGTCTGTGGCTGTCCGCCCAATCCCAGCCTGATTCCGAAATGATTTTGGTAATCGTTTCTCCGCCCATCCCGGCAATAACCAAAGTGTCGTAATCCTCTGCGCGAAGTTCTTTTAACCCGTCTGAGCGCATAAAAGCAATTCCGGTCTCCCCTGCCATAAGTGCCGCCGACATAGCGCGTTTGAGCGGCTCCTCCCGAATGTCGGTTGCTGTTACGCATTTTGCTGCGCCGTTTTTCATCAGCCATACCGGAAGGTAACCATGATCCGTGCCGATATCGGCGACTCTGCCGCCCTTCGGAACAAAAGTAGCGATCGCATAGAGCCTGTCAGACAATTTCACGCTAATCTCCATTCTGCCGCAAAGCGGCAGCACAAATAGTCAGGTAAAATCGATTGTGCGAAGCTTATTTTCGCACTACAATAGGGCTGTTGCAAAATGCATAGCACTTTGCAACAGCCCTCGTTTTTGTCTCATCGCGTACCTGCATCAGCATCGTGCCGTCAAAGATGGCATTAGCTCTTAAAATCTTCGATGAGTTTGTTTGCCTTATTAACAAAATCGTCAGCGTCAACGCCGTGCGCCATACACGCCTCTGCGACGGTTTCCTCACTGGCCATTGCGCAACCCAGGCAGTGCATTCCGATCTCCCGGAAAAGCGGCGCCGTTTCCGGTGCAAATTCCAGAATATCGGTGATCATTGTATCTCTTGTTATTTTCGACATTTTTACCCTCCATTTATATCAAGATCATGAATGTCAAGGATTGTACGATTATTATAACCCGGCTTTTGATTAATTTCAATACCAATAATCGAAATTTTGCCGAAAAGAAGCAGAAGAAACAAAGACGCCCTAAAGGGCGTCTTTGCTCAATCGTTTGTATTCAGCCGTTTTCCCTGATGCGAGCGAAACAATCGCTGCAGTATACGGGTCTATCCGACTTCGGTTCGAAAGGAACCTTCGCTTCGCCTCCACAGCTGGCACAAACAGCTGTAAAGTACTCTCTGGGTCCCCTGGAAGCGTTTTTCCGCAAATCACGGCAAGGTTTGCAACGCTGAGGCTCATTCTGAAAACCTCTTTCAGCGTAAAACTCCTGCTCTCCTGCCGAAAATACAAATTCCGCTCCGCATTCCTTGCATACCAGTGTCTTGTCTTCGTACATTGTAAATCCTCTCTTTTGACAAAAAATCTTACCCTTTGGGGTATATATGCGTCAGCGTCTGCTGATATCGCCATGGTTGAGATGCGCCAATTTTCGCCTGATGCGCTGGACGGCGTTGTCCACTGATTTTGATGACCTGTTTACTTCTGAAGCTATTTCTTGGTATGATAATCCTTTTAAATAAAACCCCAGCACTTCAGCTTCAAATTTTGAAAGATAAAGGAGAAGAGATGCGAAAAACTCATCCGAACCTTCTCTATCAATGACCATTTCTTCAGGTCCTCGTTGGAAAGCATCACGCAAAACGTAGACTGCATGGGCTCGATTTTTGTCATAAACAGGGGATTCTAAAGATAAGCAATCATTGAGCGATACATTCTTTTTCGCGGTTGTTTTCTTAATCGCTGTAAAAAGCCGTCTTCTAATGCAAAGCTCGGCATATGTTCTAAAAGATGCGCCACCATCCGGATTATATTCTCTGATCGCGGAAAGAAGTCCCAGCATTCCCTCCTGTATAAGATCTTCGCTGTCTCCGCCCGAAAGGAAATAAGGTCTTGCGCAGGATTTGACAACTCTGCTATACTTTCGTATCAGCGAATCTTCTGCTTCGGCATCACCGGAAATCGCCATCTTATGAAGCAGTTCATCATTATGTTCCAGGTAATTCATAATCGAAATTATTTCCCACTCTATATCGATTATACAGATTATACAAAATGAGCAGGAAGATGTCAAGGGTATATTCCATATTTCTTAACAATATTTTACACAATCTTAGCATATTTTCATTCTTGTTCTGATAATCTGAGCCAATCGGTTGGCGATCTCCTCCACCTGAGAAATGTTCTGGGCTTCGACCATAACACGTATCAGATCCTCTGTCCCCGAGGGGCGTACAAGTACCCTACCGGTTTCTCCCAGTTCCTGTTCCGCCTGTGCGATATGCGCACAAACCACAGCATCGGCCATTATGACATTTTTCCCGGCATTTCCGCCCTCAATCGGAACATTTAGAATAAGCTGCGGAAAATGCTTGATTTGGCCGGTTAGCTCTGACACCGTTTTTCCGGTTCCCGATACAATGCTCAGGAATTTGGCGGCGGCCAGCTGACCGTCGCCTGTTGTGGACTCATCAAGGAAAATTAAGTGCCCCGATTTCTCCCCGCCAAGACTGGCCCCGGACTGCAGCATCAATTCCAGTACATTTCTGTCTCCAACGGCAGAATATAGAAGCTTGATTCCCTTTTCCAGTGCAAACAGCTTAAATCCTATATTTGACATCACGGTCGCAACGATTGTATCTTTTTTCAGCTTTCCCGCTTTTTTCATTGCCTCCCCGCAGACGGCCATCATCGTGTCACCGTCCACCTCGTTACCTTCTTCATCAACAATAATGCATCTGTCCGCGTCTCCGTCAAATGCGACGCCGATATCATAGCCCAGCTTTACCACCGTATTGCCGAGCAATTCGGTATTTGTCGAACCGCAGCAGTCGTTAATATTGGAACCGTTCGGTTTATCGTTGATCATCACAATTTCGATGGGAAGCTTTTCAAATATTCTTTTCGCGGTTCGAGAAGAAGCACCGTTGGCACAATCGAAAACAACCTTCAGTCCCGATATGTTTTCGGAAGCAGCCGCAATGCTGTTTATGTACATTTCAACGTAGTCTTCCCCGCCTGACAGGACTAAACCCATTTCTCCGTTTATTTTCAACGGGAGCTCATGCCCGGAGAGAACCAGCGTTTCTATCTCATTTTCCAGATTATCCGACAGCTTATAACCCTGCCCATTGAAGATTTTAATACCGTTGTATTCATAAGGATTATGAGAAGCCGAGATTACGATGCCCGCATCGGCTTTCGCTTTTGCGGTAATGAAAGCGACAGTCGGCGTCGGGGCGACACCGAGCGGTATGACATCCGCTCCCGAGGAGCAAATCCCCGCAATCAACGCGGCCTCCAGCATATCCGATGAAATGCGGGTATCCTTTCCGATTATAATTACAGGTTTCGATTTTTTACCCTTTGCAAGAACAACAGCAGCCGCCTGGCCGACCTTAAAAGCCAGCTCCACTTTCAGATCGACATTGGCAATGCCCCTGATACCGTCGGTTCCAAATAATTGACCCACGCTAACCTCTCATTCCGCCACAAAAACGGCGCTATAATAATTTTGCAACAGCGATTTCGCGATTTTACGTTATCGCCTACATATCCAGCCTTTGCTGTCCCATAAATTCAATATGAAGATGCTCGTAGGCCTGTCTGGTTGCGCATCGTCCCCGGGGTGTTCTGGTCAGAAAGCCCTGTTGCAGCAAAAACGGCTCGTAGACATCCTCAATTGTAACAGTTTCCTCATTTATCGTGGAAGCAAGCGTATCCAGCCCGACCGGTCCGCCGGCGTAATTGTTGATGATGCTCATAAGAAGCTTTCTGTCTACCGCATCAAGACCCAGTGAATCGATTTCCAGCTTCGTCAGCGCGTCATCGGCAACAGGCTTTGTGATAATACCGTCAGCGCAAACCTGCGCAAAATCCCTGACTCTGCGCAACAGCCTGTTTGCGATACGCGGCGTGCCTCTTGACCGTTGTGCAATTTCCTCAGCACCGCCCTTGTCCAAAGCAATACCCAAAATCGACGCGCTGCGCTCGACAATGGTTAACAGCTCTTCATGCGTATACAGTTCAAGTTTCAAGATCACGCCGAATCTGTCCCGCAAAGGAGCCGAAAGCTGACCTGATCTTGTGGTTGCCCCGACGAGAGTAAACTTTTTAAGTTCCAGCCTGATCGAATTTGCGGAAGGACCTTGCCCGATGATGATATCAATCTCATTATCTTCCATTGCCGGGTATAGAATTTCCTCAACGGTGCGATTCATTCGATGAATCTCGTCTACAAACAGTATATCGTTGTCGTTGAGATTTGTTAATAAAGCGGCAAGATCTTTTGGTTTTTCTATGGCCGGACCGGATGTTTTCCTGATGTTTACACCCATTTCATTGGCAATAATCGTAGCAAGGCTGGTTTTGCCAAGGCCCGGAGGTCCGTGCAGCAGCACATGGTCCAAAGGTTCCTTGCGCATTCTTGCCGCCTCGATAAAGACGGCCAAATTTCCCTTTGCTTTTTCCTGACCGTAAAAATCCGAAAGAAACTGAGGGCGCAGGTTCGTTTCTCCGTCGTCCAGGGAACTATAAGAAGGGTTTGTGATATTTTCAGTTAACTGAATATCTTCCGAAAAATTTATGCTCATGTGTCTGACCTACTTCAATGATTTTTTCAGCACTTCACGGATGATCTGCTCCGTTGACAGGTTTTCCACATCTATGTTACGCAATCCGGAATTGATCTCAGATGGCGAATAACCCAATACAGACAGCGCTGCCGCAGCATCTGCCGCCTTACCGCCCTGAGCGTTTCCGGGATCCGGCTGAAAGGAAACACCGTTTTCAGCGAGTTCGCTGATTTCCTTACCCATTTTATCCTTAAGCTCAAGAATGATCCTCTGTGCGATCTTCTTACCGATACCTGGCGCTATGGTCAATGCTTTTTCATTGCCTGACATAACCGCTACGGCCAGATCCTCGGGTGAGCCGGCCGATAAAATGGACAATGCGGCCTTCGGCCCGACGCCGGAAATGCCGATGAGCATTTTGAAGCAAATATGCTCGCTTTTCTTAAAAAACCCATAGATATCGAAAGCGTCTTCGCGGATATGACAGTAGGTAAACAGCTTCGCTTTTTCTCCTTTGTTCAGTAAGCTCAAGGTCCGGCTCGTCGTATGGCAGGCATACCCGACGCCGCCGCAGTCTATTACGGCCAGATTGGGTTCGATTTCCGATACAATACCGTTTATGTAGTAGAACATTCGTTTTTGCTCCATTCTTTATACAAAAGAGAAGTTGCCGCTCTTGCGTGGCAAAGTGCGATAGCCAGTGCATCGGCAGCATCGTCGGGTCTGGGGATCTTCTCCAGTTTTAACAGTCTTTTTACCATCTCCATAACCTGCTTCTTGTCAGCTCTGCCATATCCGACAACAGACTGCTTGACCTGCAGGGGCGTATATTCATGCACCGGGATTCCGTTTTCATAGGCAGCAAGCAGAAGAACACCCCTGCCGTGGGCGACAGAGATACCGGTTTTCAGATTTGTATTGAAAAACAACTCTTCCACAGTGACGACATCGGGTTTAAACTGCCTGATGAGTGAATTAACATCCTCATAAATCGCCGCTAACCGGGCTGATAAAGGTAAGCCGGCAGAGGTCTTGATCACACCGTATCGAATGGCTGTCGGTACCGTGTCCTTAATATCGATCAGTCCGAAGCCGACCGTTGCGATACCCGGATCCAAACCCAAAACCACCAACTTATACACCACCTTTATCTGTGCTTTTAAACCATATTTGACGCATATTTTTTTTAACAGAATAGTATAATCAAACGCTAAGCACTTTTACGGTAAAATTTTATCACATTAATATTAATATAGCAACTTTTAGCTTAAGTGAATGTGATCTAATATTTAAACTGTAATTCCGGTAATACTGCTTTTCAGCCTGCTTAAATACACTATTATGGCCATGTGGGCGCCGGCGCGCTCACATGGCCTTCTAAGTTAAGTGACGGCATTTTTGTTAATTAATGATCACTGAACAAAACGCATATGTTCAGTGATCATACGCGTTTGTTCAGATGCATTATTTAATCCAGTGGAATATAAGATGCTCTGAAGCCGTTTCCTTCATAAGAGAGGTTTCTTCCCCAGCTGAGCGACCAGCAGAAAACGCCAGCGAATGCGCCGCTTCCCCAATAACCGCCTCTGTACATATAGCATTCGGGAGCGCCGTTGTTCATATATACATGCTGTTCCTGATAATCAAAAAGCGGATCATCTTGTAAAAAGCCGTAACAATAAAGCAGCTCTCTCGCCTTTGCGCAAACGCAATCGTCAATGGTTATATGCGACATGTCGCAGCGTCGGATTGCGTTCTCTTTTGATTTGATTGATGTGGTTATACGCCAGTGTCCGCCCCAGCCTTCACCGATATAGTCTGCTTTTACCGAGTTTGTTGTCGTCCCATTCCCGTCAGGTTTGATGTATTCTCCGGTTAAAGCGTCGATGGCGCACCAGGCTTCGGAATCCGGCCCCTGAGCATTTAATATGTCGGATGCGTCATTATCCTTAAGTACCTGAAGCTCACCGTAGACGACACGAACCCCGCCGACCCATTCCGATAAATTGCCGACAAGATCCCAGATTCCCGCAACAGACTGATCATGCGACCAGGTAAGCGGCCCGGTGCCTGTTAAAACTCTTTTGATACCTTCATTTTTGTCGTAAGGAGCGGGAATAGCCTTGTATATCTGCTCCCTTTTGTCCCTGCCGTAATCGGTGTTGCCATGCGGCAGGAAACCGTTTTTCTTACACCAAAGCGCCACGGCTCCCCATTCCTGGAATGTCGTCAGATGCCAGCCTTTTCCTTTTTTGAAGCAACTGCTGCGCGCACGTTCGATACCGATCGTATTGGTCGGTATCTCAGCGGGCAGCGAATAACCCAGCTCGTCAATTGTGATATTTTCGTACTTCGAAATGTAAAAACCATCTCTTTCAACACCATTGACGATAAATGCCGGATGAACGGCATCGCTGCCTCCTGCAATAACCTGATTAATGGTAAATTTCGGGATATAGACCATGACTGAGGGTTTGCCTGTATCGTCCGTAATGATTTCATTGCCCGGACATGCTATTTTCACATAAAGCCGGAACAGGTCCAATTCATTCATTTCCATCGCCTTTGCTTCCCTTCATAATTAAAATTTATTATGCATTATTTTACCATATTAAGCCGTTTATTCAACCAGATATACTCTGCAAAAGCGTTTCTTTCCCTTTTTGAGTACAATGCCGTCACCGGTCAGTTGTTGTTTTGTGATTGTCTCGCCCGAATCGATTATCTTTCTGCCTTCAGCTTCAACGCCGCCCTGTTCAATGTTTCTGCGCGCATCTGACTTGGATGAACACAGGCCGGAAAGCAAAAGAAGCTCTGTGACGGTAATAATGTCGTCCGGCATTTGTTCTTTAGTTATCTCAGCGGAAGGCATGTTTGCAATATCTCCGCCGGCGGCAAACAGACCTCTTGCTGTTTTAAGCGCATCTTTTGCATCCTTTTCGGAGTGCACCATTTTTGTCAGCTCAAATGCGAGCATTTCTTTTGCCTTGTTCAGTTCGCTTCCCGCTAAATCGGACATCGCTTCGATCTCATGAAGCGGAATAAATGTCAACAGCTTTAAGCAATTGATGACATCGCTGTCGTCGACATTCCGCCAATATTGAAAAAAATCATAAGGCGAGGTTTTTTCGGGATCAAGCCATACGGCGCCGGCCTGTGTCTTGCCCATCTTCTTTCCCTCAGATGTCAGCAGCAGCGTGATAGTCATGGCATACGCGTTTTTTTGAAGCTTCTTCCTGATCAGATCGGTACCCCCAAGCATATTGGACCACTGATCGTCTCCGCCGCATTGCAAAACGCAGCCGTATTTCTGAAACAAGACATAAAAATCGTAGCTCTGCATGATCATATAGTTAAACTCAAGAAAAGTCAGACCTTTTTCCATCCTCTGCTTATAGCATTCCGCGGACAGCATACGGTTTACGGAAAAGCAGGAACCGACATCTCTGAGCATATCTACATAGTTTAGCGAAAGCAGCCAGTCCGCATTGTTAACCATCAGGGCTTTTCCGTCCGAAAAATCGATGAATTTACTCATCTGACGTTTAAAACATTCGCAGTTATGATTAAGGGTTTCAGTCGTCATCATGGTACGCATATCGGTCCGCCCGCTGGGATCGCCGATCATACCCGTCCCGCCGCCGACCAGCGCTATCGGACGGTTGCCTGCCATCTGAAGGCGCTTCATTAAACAAAGCGCCATGAAATGTCCGACATGAAGGCTGTCCGCAGTAGGGTCAAAGCCTATATAAAACGTTGCTTTTCCGTTATTGATAAGCTCACTGATCTCTTCTTCGTCGGTCACCTGGGCAATCAGACCTCTTGCCTTGAGTTCTTCATAAACTGTCATTACTTTTTTTCCTCTCCTTATATCGCAAGGCCGCATTCAAAAGCTCTCCGGCGCTTAACAAGGTGCCTTCGGTTATGTTTTCGCCGCCGACCATGCGGGCCAGTTCGCACTTTCGCCCCTCATTATCGAGTACGCTGACGTTCGTATATGTTCTGTTGTTATTTTGTTTCTTTTCTATGGAAAAATGCCTGTCGGCCATTACTGCGATCTGAGGTAAATGGGTCACGCACAGCGTCTGTTTTAAAAGCGCGAGGTCATTGAGCTTTTCCCCTACCTTCTGCGCCGCAACCCCGCTGACGCCGGTATCAATCTCATCAAATATCTGTATACCAACCTCATCGGCAGAGGACAATACGCTTTTCATTGCCAGCATGATTCGCGATAACTCGCCGCCGGATGCGATCTTGCTGATCCGCCCTACAGGCTCTCCGGCATTTGCGGACATCAGAAACCTGATTTCATCGCAGCCGGTTTCATCGAATTCGCTTTTACCGGCTTTAGCGGAAACCTCAACCTTAAAACGGACTCCGGGCATGTTCAGCTGTGACAGTTCGGATGTAATGCGTCTTTCCAGTTCAGCCGCCTTAACCTTCCGGTTATCCGATAAGCATTGTGCGGATTTTAAGGCTTCGTCATAAAGCTTTTTCGTCCTTTCCTCAAGCGCACTGATTGAATCCGTTAATAACTCCATGTTTTCAAGTTCTGATTTTGCATTCTCTAAAATCAAAAGCATTTCGTCGATGCTGCCGTATCGCCTTTCCAGCTTTTGTAATAGAGCGAGTCGGCTTTCAATCGCCTCCAGCTCGTTCGGTGAAAAATCCAAGCTTTCATATAGGCGATCAATCTGCTCGGTAATGTCCTCGACCCTATATCTGATGTCATTTATCCCGTCCGACAGCGCCTGAATGCTCCCGATGACCCCGGATACGGACGAAAGAGAAGAAGCGGCGCTGATTATCAGTGAAAGCGCGCCATCGTTTTCTTCATCTCCGTATAGCGCCCGATATGCGTTTCGGACAGATTCGGTCAGTTTTCCGGCATTTTTGACGATTGCCCTTCTTTCGAGCAGCGCTTCCTGCTCAAGTGGCTTTGCTCCGGCTGATGATATTTCCTCTATTTTGCTTTTGAGCTCCTCTATAATCCTGTTTTTATTTTGTGAAAGCTGATTGAGCTTGGTAAGCTCGTTTTTGGATGCGATATATTTACGGTATGTATCGGCATAATCTCTGACCTGTTCTCCCAGACCCGCATAATTATCCAAATATATCCTGTGATTAGTTTCACTGAGCAATTTACGTCCGTCGTTTTGCCCGTGAATATCAATCAGAAGCTCACCGAGTTCCCGAAGCTGCGATACGCTCAGCGGGACACCGTTTACACGGCAGGAGCTTTTTCCCTCTGATGATATCTTGCGTAAAAGAAGAAGTTCTCCGTCTTCCAAATCTCCCAGATCGTTATCCAGCAACCACTTTTTAATCATTTCGTCAACGGTAAACTCGGCGGTTATCAGCGCGCCGTTCGCCCCCGACCTAACCAGGTCCCTTGATACTCTGCCGCCCAGCAGCGCGCCGATCGCATCAATCACAATCGATTTGCCGGCTCCTGTCTCCCCGGTCAAAACATTGAGGCCGGGACCGAATTCAATATCCGCCTTCTCGATGACCGCTATGTTTTCGATATGAAGTAAATTCAGCGAAATCACGATGCAAGCCTCCTATTCCGCCGCAGAACAGCCCAGTTACGGATATACCCTATATCATAGATTTAATGTCGTGGCAAAATGCTTCCGCTGCCGAGTTATCCGCCATCGCCAGAAAGACTGTATCGTCTCCTGCAAGAGAACCTACCAGATGCTTGATCTCCATGGAATCGATAGCTGCGCAGGCGGCATTGGCAAGACCGGGTAGCGTTTTGATCACAATCAAATTCTGTGCGCAGGCACAGGTGGTGACACTTTCGCGAAATATTGATTTCAATCTGTCGCTGAAATCAATTGTGGTGGTCTCCAAAGGGACGACATATTTTGATCTTCCATTTTCCCCAAGTTCCTTCACAAGTCGGAGTTCTCGGATATCCCGTGATACGGTCGCCTGGGTGCTGAAAAACCCGTATTCGCGCAATTCATCAATCAGTTGGTTTTGTGTTTCAATGTCTTTTGACGCAATGATTTCAAGTATTTTGTACTGTCTGGCTGTCTTCATAACCTAGTTCTCCGCTTTCAAATATCTGTATTTAACTTACTGTTAACAACTTCATAAAAGCTGCGGTTGATCACCCTGACCAATTTCGTTTTGTATTGGGATTTCATGATTTTGATCTGGTCACCGCGTTTTAACTCTATGGTGCAGCCGCCGTCTATGAACAGATTTGCCGCTCTTCCATCAATATCGCCGAGTTCAACCATAATCCTTCTGTCTCCTGCCAGTACAAAAGCTTTCGCCGTCAGCGAGTGTGCGCAGATTGGCGTGAGAACGATGTTCTCAGCCGAGGGCTCGACAATCGGGCCGCCCGCGGACATTGAGTACGCCGTAGAGCCTGTAGGTGTTGCAATAATCACACCGTCTCCGGAAAAACCGGATATTTTTCTCTCATCTCCATATACGACCATTTTAAGCGGACGGGATGGCACACCCTTGCCAACCACCGCCTCGTTTAGCCCGAAATCATTGAATATGGTCTTCTTATTGCGTACAACGGCAACATCGATCATCATACGGTCCTCAATGAAATACTCACCGCGCAGAACATCTGCGATCCTGAAGGATTCTTCGGGTTCAAGATCGGTGATAAATCCCAATGTTCCAAGATTGACGCCGAGAATCGGTACCCCGTAAATGGCTGCCGTCTTCGATAAATGCAAGATTGTGCCGTCTCCGCCAAGGCAGATTAACATATCCGCACCGGGAACCTCCTCTTTAAGGTTTGAGCAACCGCTCATATTCGCCGATTCGTAAGATCCGTTGTTTTCAAACAGGAGGCATACGGGAGTCGGAACGCCATTATCTTCAAAATGCTTTTTTATCCGGGCAGTAATAAGCAGCCCCTTGTCACGTTGAGGATTTGCGCAAATGACAACCTTTTTCATTTGGACCCTCCATTTATCCCGGCGCTGTCATCGGTCGCGGCGATCGCCATTTGTTCGTCGGCCATGGTCGTCCGCTGCGCCCGGTGTTCTATTATTGAATAAACGCTTCATGGGACTTTGATACCACTTCAGCTACATCAATATCGTACGCCTCCGCACGCTTTCGCGTCAAGTATCCGAGATATTCAATATTGCCCTCGGGACCTCTTATCGGCGAGAAGCTTAAAGCTTTAGGCGAGAAACCGGATTCTTTCGCATATCCAATGAATTCCGTCAAAACCTGCCTATGCGTTTTTTCATCGCGGACAACGCCCTTTTTTCCTACTTTTTCCTTACCAGCCTCAAATTGCGGTTTGATCAGGCAGACTGCTTCGCTTTTATCGTGCATAAGCGCTATAACAGCAGGGAGAACCAGTTTGAGTGAAATGAATGACACATCGATTACGGCAAGGTCAATAGGTTCAGGTATTTCACTTTTGGTCACGTATCTGATGTTCGTGCGCTCCAGCACAATGACTTTGTGATCGCTCCTCAGACTCCAGGCAAGCTGCCCGTATCCTACATCCACAGCATAAACCTTCTTCGCCCCGTTTTTCAACAGGCAATCCGTAAAACCGCCGGTGGAAGCGCCGCAATCCAGACAGACTTTCCCGGTCGGGTCAATACGGAAAACGGCGAGAGCTTTATCCAGCTTCAATCCGCCCCGGCTGACATAGGGAACGGACATGTCTTTAAGGGTGATATCCGCATCCGGTGATACCGCCACACCGGGCTTGAGCTGTCTTTGCCCGTCTACATAAACATTTCCGCTCATGATCTCCGTTTTTGCACGTTCCCTGCTTTCTGTAAGTCCCCGGCTGAACACCAGCATATCCAATCTTTCTTTTTTCATTTTGAACCGCCAAACATGATTTTTGCAATGTCTTCGGCAATACCGTCCTTATCGAGCCTCAGATGCTTCATAAGGGCCTTTATGCTTCCATGTGTAACGAAAGAAGCGCCGAGATTTTTCAGAAGTGTGTTTTTTACCGGAATCCCGGCTAATAATAGCTCTGAGGTTATCTTTTCTCCGATGCTTCCGGCACATACCGCATCCTCAAGGACGACAAGCCGCCCGGTTTTTTTAACGGACACCTTAATATCTGCTGTATCCAGCGGAGAAACGATGCCTAGCTTAATGATTTCCGCAGATATTCCTTTATGACGCAAAAGCTCTGCCGCGTCCAGAGCCTCATTGATCAAAATGCCATATGAAATGATTGTCACATCGGTTCCTTCCAGCAATACCTTTGCAGCTGTTACGCCTCCATCCCTGTATGCGCCTTGGCATCCGCGCGGATAGCGGATCGCTGTCGGACCGTTTATGCTTATTGCATATGACAGCATGTCCCTCAGTTCGTTATAACTTGCCGGGCAAAGCACGGTCATATTCGGAATCTGTGTTAGAAACCCAATATCTAACGTACCGTGATGTGTTTCACCGTCTTCACCGACCAGACCCGCCCTGTCTACCGCAAATACGACATGCAGGTCAGATATCGCAACATCGTGCGCAAGCATGTCGTAGGCCCGCTGTAAAAATGACGAATAAACGGCAAAAACGGGTATAATACCTTGATTTGCCATTCCGGCGGCCATCGCCGCGGCATGACCTTCGGCTATGCCGACATCAAAAAATCGGTCGGGAAACCGCCGGGCAAAAGCTTCAAGGCCTGTGCTGGCGGTCATCGCGGCGGTAATGGCGCATATTCTCGCGTCTTTTTCCGCCAGCTTCAAAATCGTCTTGCCGAATACTGTTGAAAATGTATCCTTATGATCGCAAAGCAAGCCGATTTCGGGATCAAATTTTCCTACACCATGGTATTCATCCGGTTCTTTCTCTGCCGGAACATACCCTTTGCCTTTTTTTGTAACCACATGAACGATTACGGGTTCCTGCGTTTTTACAGCATATTTTATGAAGTACACTAATTTTTCGATGTCGTGCCCGTCCACCGGACCGACATATCGAAATCCAAGCTCCTCAAAAATGCTGCAGTGCAAAAGCGCATTTTTTATACCTGTTTTCAGATTATGCGTAAATTTATAAAAATACCGCCCGCCCGGAATCTTATTCATCAGCTTGCGGTAGCCTTTTTTAAATGAATAATACGCAGGCTTTACTCTCTGATTGGCCAGAGATTTTGCGACCGAACCGACATTTTTCGTGATAGACATCCCGTTGTCGTTGAGTATGATAACCAGCGGCTCACCGCTCTGGCCCGCGTCGTTCATCGCCTCATAGGCAAGCCCGCCTGTCAGCGCGCCATCACCGATCAGACAGGCAATTTTGTGGTTTTGTTTACTCAGTGTCCTCGCCCTGGCCATGCCCAGCGCAACAGATATGGAATTACTCGCATGGCCGGCTATGAAGGCATCACATAACGACTCCGACGGTTTCGGGAAGCCTGACATGCCGCCGAAGCTGCGAAGGGAGGAAAAGCCGCCGAGTCTTCCGGTAAGCATCTTGTGGACATAACATTGATGTCCGACATCGAAGATAAGCCTGTCGGTCTCGATATCCAAAACCCTGTGCAAGGCGACGGTCAGTTCAACTACTCCGAGATTAGACGCAAGATGACCGCCGCTTTTCGATACGTTCTCGATTAGAAACGAACGGACTTCCTCGCACAACTGTCTGAGTTCCATCAGTGTCAGATTCTTCAGATCGGCGGAGTTGTTTATCTGTTCAAGTATGCTCAAATGCTCAAACCTCATCTAATTTCGTAACGGGAAAACTCATTGTATTTTATCAAATATCCGCTGTTATTACAATAGCATTCAAAAAAACATGACATGCACGACACAGCAAAGGGATGAAAACAATGGTGTACTGGGGACGCAGGAGAGCCGAGGGACGGTATGGAGAAGAACTCCGGTGTAGAACATGGCTTTAAACTGCCATCAGCCCTAAGTAACATCACGGGCCAAAGCGGCAGAAATTTATTGAATGTCTTGATCACGAAAGGCTGCATTAATACCGATAATGTTATTGCCTCAGTGGGCAAACGAATTAAAAAGCCTATAGAAGAAATAGAAGCTGCGGTATGTGGGTCACTCAACACACACGAACGCAAGCTTCTATCCCTCATCCTCAGGAAAATTGATGTTGCTGAAATACAATCGCTCATGCCGGAATTGTCTGAACCCTATTCAACAGCCGTTGAACAGCTCGATTCAATTCCCGGTATTGACGCTACCGCTGCATTAGCAATAGTTTCTGAAATCAGCGCATCACCCCATGATAAATTCAGTACAGCCGAGAAACTCTCTTCGTGTGCTGGTTTATCGCCTCGGAATGATGAAAGCGCCGGAAAAGTGAAATCGAAAAGGGTCATGCATGGCAACCCATATATTAAGTCAATTCCGTGCCAGGTGGCATGGGCTGCGGTTCGTTCTAGAAAATCTTCTTTTTCACATTGGTTTTGGTCTCGTCAGGGAAAGCTCGGAAGAAAAAAGGCGATTATTGCTGTATCCAGGAAGATTCTTTGCTTAATCTATACGCTCCTCAAAAATGGAACATACTTTGATCCTATATATGTAACTTAGCCTGTTGTCATTAATATATCCTAGTCTTATAAGCATATACCGGAGTTTTCCATGTGTCCAGCGCAATTCCTGATTTTCGGATCAAAAAGAGGCTTCCGCGTCCATTAGGACGCGGAAGCTGTCTCTTCATCGAGGCTCAAAAGCACAGGCTCGCCGCCGGAATAGGGATAGTAATAGTACAGGTTTAAGGTTTCCCAGCCGCCCTCACGGCCTAAATATTCGTTTGGCT
>JAAYJC010000199.1 GCA_012523085.1 Clostridiales bacterium | reverse complement strand
TCGTTTCATTTTCACTTTTCTTTCTTTCTGCCTTTTGACATATAAACCAGATGGCATGTTACCGCAAGACCGACAAGGAGAAGCATAAAACACCAGACGGTACGAATGAGCATTATTGATAACAGCAGCATACCCCAAAGCCACGCCATACTGAGCCAGAACGTTTTCTGCGAAAGACCTTTTCTGCGCTCATAATTCTCGATATGCTCCCGGAAAAAAGCGATTTTCATGATACGGGCTCTGATACGTGGCGCTGATGAAAAACATGCGACAGAAACCAGTACAAACGGGGTTGTCGGCCATACAGGCAACAACAAGCCAATAGCACCAAATGCCAGAAACAGAAACCCGAGGCCTGTTAGCAGAAATGTTTTAAATTTTATTTGATCACCGCCTTATGATTAATAAGACTTAATACTAATATAGCATCAAAAAAAGGATTGTACAATAGAGAAGTAATGCTGAAGGAAATATTTCAGATATTCTAATAAGCGCCTTGTCCGTATTGGGGCATTATTCCTTTATCTTTTTAAATATTGAGGAAATTATGTGACAGTTGTGTTTCCTGAACGATACAGTTAAACAGGACACACTGCCTCAAGCTGATATTCGATACCATGAAAAACCTGTTATGGGGATTATTTAGGGTTGGAGGTATTGAATATTTACTGCGTTAAGGTTATACTGAACTTAATTGAATACAATAAAGGCATTGACGAGGAGGAGTACATGCTTTTCCAAAGCATAGAGAGAAGGCGGTTGGTGTAAGCCTTTGTGAGGGAAGCAGAGTCAAACGACTCGGGGCCGGATGGCCTTTGGAAGTAGCCTCTGAGCTGTGAACCGAACGGAACATTAAATTCTAAGTAGACTTCAACGGGATTTCCGCCGTCATAGGAAAACGATATCGGATATGCTATCATATCCCGCATCGGCTGAGTGCGGAGAACAATCTCCGAATTTAGGTGGTACCGCGGACACAATGTTCGCCCTAAGGCAATTGCTTTGGGGTGTTTTTATTGTGTTCAATCACTTATTTTTGGAGGTGTCATGATGGAAAAACATTACGATTTCAGGCAAGTTGAAAGTAAAATGCAGCAGTTGTGGCAGGCAGAACAGATTTACAAGTTCGATTCTGGTAACATCGGCGAGGTCTATTCGATTGATACCCCGCCGCCGACTGTCAGCGGAAGTCTGCATATCGGGCATCTGTTTTCATACACACAAGCGGAGATAATAGCGCGTTTTCGTAGAATGCAGGGGTACAATGTCTTTTATCCCTTTGGATTCGATGATAACGGACTCCCGACCGAACGCTTTGTTGAGCGCGAGGAAGGGATATGCGCCAAAAACCTGCCGCGCAGCGAGTTCATAGAAAAATGCACGGCGACAACGAAAAAATACGAAACGGCGTTTAAGGCGCTTTGGAAATCACTCGGCTTTTCGGTTGACTGGTCATTGCAGTATGAAACGATAAGCCCCGAGGTCAGAAAAATATCACAGGCTTTGTTTTTAGAGCTTGCCGGATCCGGCAAAGCTTATTCGAAGGAATCGCCTGTTCTCTGGTGCACCGAATGTCAGACCTCTATCGCGCAGGCGGAGCTTGATACGGCGGATATCGAAAGCACGTTTAACTATATCCCCTTCATGGTAGACGGGAAGCCGGTCGAGGTTGCCACGACGCGACCGGAGCTTCTCTACGGCTGCGTTTGTCTGTTCGTCAATCCCGATGATGTACGCTATCAGAGCTTGATTGGTAAGTCTGCTATTGTTCCCATTTATGATTATAAAATACCGATATTAGCAGATGAAAAGGTTGGAATTGATAAAGGCACAGGCGTTGTTATGTGCGCAACCTTTGGCGATAATACGGATGCAGAGTGGTACCGTGCGCACAACCTGCCGTATCGCAAGATTATCCTGCCCGATGGTAAAATTGCCGGAGATGTCCCTTTTATCAGCGGACTTAAAATTCCAGACGCAAGAAATGAAATGATACGATTACTTCAAAAAAAGCGGCTGCTTATAAGATCCGAGGAGCTTACTCACACTGTCGCCACACACGAGCGATGCGGCAAGGAAGTGGAAATTATTCCCTCGCGGCAGTGGTATATCGAGATTCTATCGGAAAGAGACCGCTTTCTTGAAGCCGCAGATAGAATCAAATGGTATCCTGTGCAAATGAAAAACCGTTATATCAAATGGGTTGAGAACTTAAAATGGGACTGGTGCATATCCCGTCAGCGGTACTTCGGTGTACCGTTTCCCGTTTGGTATTGCAAAGC
>JAAYJC010000198.1 GCA_012523085.1 Clostridiales bacterium | reverse complement strand
TTTTGCGAAACGCATTTAGATGCATGGACTGTCTGCCTGAATAAACAATTCAAAAACGCTGTCAAAGTATTGCAGTTGTTGCGTTTTTAAATTGTTCAGCAGGCATTATATAATGTATAAACCGAAATAACTCCCATTAAACCAATACAGCTTAACCGGGCCGGTGTTATTGCACATCCGGTTCTTTGATGGTTGTCGGAATACCCGTATTGAGTTTGTGCGCCATCATAGTCGTCCAAAGCATAGTTTCATGGCGTAAAGGCGAAAAAACCATATCGTTTTAGGCAAATGGCATGCAAAATAGCAAAAAAACCTATTGACCTTGGATAGAAATGTATGGTATAGTACTTCTACCTGTCGGCGGAGAGGCTTGGTTAGCCTTGCCTAAAATACATTTGACATTCGCCTTTGAATACCAAATGTGAACGGTCACAAGTGACCGTTTCTTAAATACCGCAGAATCGACCGGCAGGGAGGCTATAAGGAGGTGCCGAAAAACAATGAGGGTAAAAATAACGCTGAGATGCTCCCAGTGTAAGCAGAGAAACTACAACACGGTAAAAAACAAAAAGAACACACCGGATCGTTTGGAAATGAACAAGTATTGCCGTTTCTGCCGCAAACATACCGTGCATAACGAAACAAAGTAGCAAAAGCACTGGAAGGGAAGTGTCCATATGGCCAATGAAAAAAAGGATGTAAGCCTTAATAAAGCCAGGAACGTGAAACCGGCCAGGCATAAGAAAGACAAAAAGGGAAACTTTTTTGTCAGATTTGGCAAAGGCAGTTCGCGTTGGTTCCGCGAGATGCGCAGCGAGCTGAAAAAAGTGGTATGGCCTACGAGAAAACAAACAATAAACAACAGCGTTATTGTCGTCGTTATCATGGCCATCACCAGCGTTGTTATCTGGGGATTTGACCAGGCTGCCTATTCTGTGGTCCGGTTCTTCATTGATCTCGGCAGATAAGTTTGTGAAAACACGGCCGGACGCTGCGCCGGTTGATTTGAATCGCACATGCCGAAATGGAGGAACATATGGCTGATAACGCAAAATGGTATGTTATCCACACATACTCCGGTTATGAAAAGACTGTTGCGGCTACGATTGAAAAGGCCGTTGATAACCGAAAACTCCAGGATCTGATCCAGGAAGTCAACATTCCCGTAGAAACCGTTACCGAAATCGCCGATTCCAAAACCAAGGTAACGGAGCACAACATTTTTCCGGGATATGTGCTTGTTAAAATGGTCATGACCGATGAAAGCTGGCACCTTGTTCGTAACGTCAGAGGCGTAACGGGTTTTGTCGGATCGGCCAACAAACCGATTCCGCTGACGGACGAGGAGATCGCCTCTCTGGGTGTTGAAAAAAGCGAAATTGTCGTCGGATATCAGGAAGGCGATTCGGTAAAAATTATAGATGGTCCGCTTGACGGATTTATCGGCACAGTCGAGGAAGTCGAAGTGAACAAGAACCGGGTCAGGGTAGTGGTTTCGATGTTCGGCAGAGAGACGCCGGTCGATCTGGAGCTCGATCAGGTGGAAGCGTCAAACTGAAAAAACGCATGGCAGAACGGATTTCTTCTGCGTGAACAAACCGTGGGGGATTCTGTTTTTCAAAGTGGGAGGAGACATTGTTCTCCGCCAAATATGCGGCGGAAGGGAACCGCCGCAGCACCACAATATATTAGGAGGTACACATAAGTGGCACAGAAAATAATCGGATATGTCAAACTGCAGCTCCCAGCCGGTAAAGCGACTCCCGCGCCGCCGGTAGGTCCTGCGCTCGGTCAGCATGGCGTTAATATTGCGTTTTTTACCAAGGAATTTAATGAACGCACGAAAAACGACGCCGGCATGATCATACCGGTCGTCGTTACGATTTACAGCGACCGAAGCTTTACGTTCATTACAAAGACGCCGCCGGTTCCCAATCTTTTGAAAAAAGCGTGCAATGTCGAAAAAGGATCCGGTGTCCCGCAGCGCGACAAGGTAGCAAAAATCACCAAGGACGAGGTCCGGAAAATAGCCGAATTAAAAATGCCCGATTTAAATGCCACTTCCGTGGAAGCGGCTATGAGCATGGTAGCCGGTACGGCACGCAGCATGGGGATCGTTATCACCGAATGATCGCCCTATTGTGGGAGGATAGTAAAAATTCCGAATAACCACTCAGTGGAGAATGAGCACTCCACGATCGAAGGAGGAAAAAAATGTTCAGGGGTAAAAAATACAAAGAAAGCGCAAAGCTGATTGACAGAATGGTTCAGTATGATGCGAAAGACGCTTTCGATTTATTGATAAAAGCGTCTACAGCGAAATTTGACGAGACAGTCGAAATGCATATAAAGCTCGGTGTTGACTCACGTCATGCCGATCAGCAGGTCAGAGGCGCAATCGTACTTCCGCACGGAACGGGCAAAACAGCGCGTGTTCTCGTTTTCTGTAAACCGGAACGCCAGAAGGAAGCGCTTGACGCCGGCGCGGACTTTGTCGGAGCGGAGGACATGGTTCAGAAGATTCAATCGGAGAATTTCTTCGATTATGATGTTGTCGTCGCAACGCCGGATATGATGAGCGTAGTCGGACGGCTCGGTCGTATTCTGGGCCCGAAAGGCCTCATGCCAACACCCAAAGCCGGAACGGTGACAGGCGACATTGCCAAAGCAGTTGCCGAGATCAAGGCAGGTAAAATCGAGTATAGACTGGACAAGACCAATATTATTCACTGCCCGATCGGAAAGGTGTCTTTTGGCGTTGATAAGCTTTATGACAATTACTCCACGCTGTTAAACGCCGTCATAAGAGCAAAACCTGCGGCCGCGAAGGGCCAGTATATCCGCAGCTGTGTAACGGCGTCTACGATGGGGCCCGGCATAAAAATAAACGCACTGAAGCAAATCCAGTAGGATAACAGCCGGAGCGCTGTTCATAAGATAAACGCAGGCACGCTGGCGGATTAAATTGAAAAGGGCGGTTTTAAGCCCCTTTCACACTATTTGCCGGGCGTGCCTTCTATTTTGTTTTTATCATATTGCTGCCTTATGCGTAAACTTTTTCCCGGAAAAGGCCCGGCAGCATTTTTTCTTGTACATTTGCCCAGTGTCTGATAAAATAACTGTTATTATCTGGCGGGATATTGAATTCGGCAGGAGGTGGTTAAAATGGAATATCGTCTCCGGGAACCCGTATCGAATCCGCGCAGATATTTTTCCTTGACAGGTCTTGCTTTATTTGTAATCCTTGCGGTATCAACCTTGCTGCAGGTCGCCGGAGCGGCATTAATCAAAACCGCCGCGCCGCAGTGGACGCTGGGTTCCTGGTATATCTGGGCGCTGACATTTTTACCATTGTACGCGGTCGCCGTTCCGGTCGGATATTTGATATTTAAGCGAATTCCGGTTAAGGCGCCGCTGCCCGGAAAAATGAGAATCGGGAGCCTGCTTAGCTATCTTTTCATGTGTATCTGCGTTATGTACATAGGAAATATCATCGGGTTGCTGTTTAATGCTCTTATCGAAAGAATCGGCAATACGCCTGTCGTTAACCCGCTGGAATCCTATGTGGGTGCGACCAATTTGTTCCTGTCGGTTCTGTTCATGGTTATTTTGGCTCCGATTGTCGAGGAGTATATTTTCAGAAAGCTGATCATAGACCGTCTTGGCATATACGGTGAGGGCGCGGCCATTCTGGTATCTGCGCTGACATTCGCCTTGTTTCACGGTAATTTCTATCAGTTTTTTTATGCTTTTGGCCTTGGCGCTATGTTCGCGTTTCTTTATCTCAGGACAGGGAGGCTTCGCTATACGGTTATCTTGCATATGGCCATTAACTTTACGGGAGGAATTCTCGGACCGGCGCTTGCAAAAAGCATTGATCTTGACAGATTAGCCGACATAAGCTCAAATAACGCCGAAGAAGCCATAACGTTTATCAGCAGAGAACTGCCGAAGTTAATAGCGCTCAGCCTGTACCTCCTCATGATGATCGGCTTTGCGGCCGCGGGACTGGTTTTGATTATTGTCAAGAGGAAATCCTTTGCACTGGTACCGGCGGAAAGGCAGCTTAAAAAGGGAACCGCGTTTAAAGTGATATTTCTCAATATTGGAATGATATTGTTCGTCGTTTTATCGGGTGCTATGGTTGTATTTATGTTATTCGGCATTTAATATAAAGTAAAATACATTTACAGGAGTTTGACAGAGGGGGGAAACATCATGCCAATAAAAATAGCCGATTCCCTGCCTGCGCGAGGCATACTTGAGGGTGAAAACATATTCGTCATGACGGAATATCACGCTCTTCATCAGGATATAAGACCGCTTAAAATGTTGATATTGAACCTGATGCCGACAAAAATAGTGACAGAAACGCAGCTTTTGCGAAAGCTTTCGAATACACCGCTTCAGATCGAGATCGAGTTTCTGCGAACGATCAGTCATGAAGCAAAGCATACCGATTTTGCACATCTGGAGTCGTTTTACCGCTCTTTTCAGGAAATCAGGAAAAATAGGTACGACGGTATGATTATTACCGGGGCGCCGGTCGAAATGATGGAATTTGAGGATGTAGACTACTGGCCGGAGCTGTGTGAAATCATGGAATGGACCAGAAGCAATGTTCACTGTACACTGCATATCTGTTGGGGTGCGCAGGCCGGACTGTATTATCATTATGGCATCCCGAAATATGATCTCAAGAAAAAGCTGTCGGGCGTTTACAAGCATACATTAGAAAAACCGAATTCCCCTTTCTTCAGGGGGTTTAACGATGTGTTCTATGCTCCGCATTCAAGATATACCGAGGTACGAGCGGAGGATATCCTTCAAAACCGGAAGCTTGAGCTGTTGTCCGTATCCGATGATGCCGGTGTTTTTGCGGTAAAAAGCGAAAACAACAGGAGAATATTCATAACGGGACATCCGGAATATGACGCGGATACGCTTGCATTAGAATATTTCAGAGATGTAGAAAAGGGGATTAACCCCGAAATACCGGTCAACTATTTCAAAAATAACGATCCCGGCCAGGAGCCGATTGTCAGATGGCGTTCACACGCGCAGCTTTTATACAACAATTGGCTGAACTATTATGTCTACCAGGCGACGCCCTATGATTTATCGGAAATCGAAACGAACTGACTGTAACAGGATGTGAGAACCGGCATGAAAGAGCAGACCTGTTGTTTCACCGGACACCGGATTATTCGGACCGACATGGTAAAAACGATCGAAGAGCGTCTGGAAGAGCAGATCAAATTTCTCATCACACGGGGCATACTGCATTTTATCGCCGGAGGTGCTCTGGGATTCGATACGCTGGCTGCCGAAACTGTTTTAAAGCTGAAAAAGGAAAATGCTTTGGCCCGGCTGGTTCTTGTTTTGCCGTGTCCGGAACAGGCCCTCAGATGGAGGTGCTCCGATATCGAGCGTTATGAAAGAATAAAAAGGCAGGCCGATGAAGTCATTTATACCTCAGAGGCTTACCATAACGGCTGTATGCAAAAGAGGAACCGGTATATGGTCAACCTGAGCTGCTGCTGTGTCTGCTATCTGATCAAAAAACGCGGCGGAACGAAAAGCACAATCGATTATTGTGTTAAACAAAACGTATGTGTGATTAACATCGCGGATTGGCCATCGGCCATGCGCACAGTGAATGCGGTAAACACATGATGCACCTTCGTAATCGCCGGCCGGACATGAGCATAAAAGAAACGGAAACATCCGGAAATCACAGCGGGGGGAGACATTCGTCTCCCCCCGCTTAGCGAGCGCGGCTGCCGGCGATTATGCCGGCTCCTCATCCGTATCGTCTTTTTCTTTCTCTTTGCGGAATTTTATGCGTTTTTGGATTGTTTCATCCATTTCCATCATCGGGACGAAATCGACATCAAGGCCTTCGCCGCCGGTCAGGTTATTGATGAAAATATCCAATGTTTTGTTGAATTGTTCAAGGCCTTCTTCACCGATGCCGCTGAACATCTCCGTATCAAATACATTCATGGCTTCACGGCATTTGAACGCCGTCTCACTGCCGCTTTCAGTAACGCTCAGCCTGTTGCAGCGTAAATTGTCCTTATCAACGGTCTTTTTGATGAAGCCCGCTTTTTGCAGACGTTTTGTTGATAGGGCAATAGATGCGGGCGAGACATTGAGCCAATCCGAAATTTCTTTTTGCGTGCAACCGTCATTGTGGCAAATGTAGGCAAGTATCGGCAATTGACCCATATACAAACCCGTGTTATTCGTGGTCTTGTTGAGCATGATCCGTCTGAGCATGAACATGGTATCAAGCTTCCAGGCCAGCACCTTGACATCAACGGACATTTACCCGCCTCCTTAAAATTTCAAACGCTCAAATAAAGTAATACCGATGTGCAGATGTGGTTTTCGGGGTTTTTTGTGCAAATTATACGCAATTAATATGAAAACGCTTACATTTAATATTAACATAAACATTTCAAATTTGTCAATATCCCGATGAAGCGGCATGTTGACGGCAAGGTGCAATAAAAACGCAATTTTAATAAGATTTTGTCTTATTTACCGATTGATAAAATGACATACAATAGGTATAATATGAATGTTTAGAGGCGTTTCATT
>JAAYJC010000024.1 GCA_012523085.1 Clostridiales bacterium | reverse complement strand
TCGCTGCTTCTTTTCTCGGCTTGCTTCGGCAGGCCTTTTTGTGTTGCTCTTCTCTCAAGCCCCGGCAAAGTTAAAAATCTTGATTTTTTACGCCGACGGGGCTTGACTTTTCATAGTTGGTCTTTCTTGAACGAAACTTAATAACATTATGTGATAGAACGACAAATCTTATAAGCAAAGCATCTCCTTTTGAAATTTGCTATATTATACCACTGTAATCATATTTTGTAAATAGTAATAGAATATTTTCTCAAATACCGTGAATTGCAAAAGTAAAATCCAGAGTAGGGGGGCGCGAACGGAAATTAGTGATGCAGGGGAATCCAGATTAGAGCTGCAAGAGTAAGTTCCGTGTTTCATGAAGCATGGTCGAGTAAACGGGTAAAGACTGCAAAAAAATCAGCGGATATAAACTATATGGATATTGCTTAATGGGGACCCATGTGCATCTTCTGATCAAGGAAGAGACTGAAGCTCTGGGAAAGATAATGAAAAGGATCGGAGTACGGTATGTATATTGGTACAATCGGAAATATGAACGAAGCGGTCATCTGTTTCAGGATAGATATAAAAGCGAGCCTGTAGACGATGATGGATATTTTATGACAGTGCTCAGATATATCCATCAAAATCCACGAAAATCCGGTTTATGCTAATCATTGGAAGGATATAAGTGGAGCAGCTATAACGAATATTTGGGAAAACAGTGGATAACGGATATCGGATTTGCACTGGGTTTGATGAGTCGAGAGGAATTTGTAGCCTACATGAATGAAGAAAACCAGGACAAAAGCATTGAGTCTGAAGAAGATAAAATAAAGCTGACCGATGCGAAACTGACTGAGAAGATCGTAAAGAAATATAGAATGAAACCAATGATGATCCAGAATGAGCCGAGAGATGAAATAAACAGAATATTAAAAGAAATATTACAACAGGATGGTGTATCTACCAGGCAGCTGTCGAGAGTGACGGGTGTATCGCGGTTAATTTAATCTGGAAATTGTGAAGCAAGAGAACCATCTTTACTGTTCGCAGCCGCATGAAGAGGGGGTTCTTCAGTGGTTTCGAACCGTCCCTAGTGCTTCACAATGATAAAAAAACAGGCACGCATGTGCCTGTTTTTTTATCATTTTTGCTCTTCCAGATAAATGCCGTACCTGGCCGATGCCAATTTCAGCTAACACGATTGAGCGCGTCTGGAAAGCTGCGCGCTGTGGGTATGCGTTGATGACTATTGCCCTTGTCCTATTTTGCCTTATTTGAACATGACCTTGCTCATGTTGTCGATTTCCTCGGTGAGCGCTTCGTATACGCCGGGGAAGTTGCTCATCGGAAGCCCCTGGGAAGCGCTGGGGATGAAATAGAGCTTGCCGCATTCCTCGCAGGCGCGTTTGACCTCTCTTTTGACATCTTCTCTGGTCCAGCCCGGGTAATCGACGTCTGCGCTGTTGATGCCACCCATAAAGCTGATTTGTCCGCCGTACTTTTTAATCAGCTCCGGAAGATTGTTTGTCCGCATAACGCCCTGCCAGATATCGATACCCATTTCGATCATATACGGAACCAGTGTAGCGGCATATGAATCGGAATGGTGCAGAATAACCTCGATGCCGTTTTTCTTATAATACCCGTACACCTGCTTGTAGGCGGGCAGGAAAAACTCCTCGAACATAGCCGGTGAGATAAACGTGGAAATCTGGCTGCCCCAGTCGTCGTGGTGGAAAAGCGCGTCCGGTTTTATATGCTTAACCACTTCCTCGGCCCATCCGAGCTCAAATTCCGTGATCATATCAATAATTTCGTGCATCTTTTCGGGTTCTTCGTAAAAATTGATCAAGGCATTTTGTATTTCCAACAAATAGTGGCACTGCTCGAAAATGCCCGGTGCAAAAAACGGCGTGACAAAATATTCCTTCCTGTCGACCTTTTCCGCCGCGGCGATAAACGGCTCCCATTCCGCTTCACTGTACTTTACCTTTGGTACCGTCACATAATCGCGCCATCTTGTAATGTCTTTAATAACGATATGTTCCTTATCGTGCACAGGGAACGGACCGGGGGTTCCGACGGGCCAAGATTTTGTAACGCCCCAGGCGTTGACGACATTGAGCTCCCCATATGCGGGATTGGGGTTTTCCTTGTTGGACGGATGACCCATCTGAATGGCAAACGCCTCGTACTGGTTTACAAAACGGTCCGGTTTCCCACCTTTGATTGTTTCAAGCAGGTTTTGTCTTTTTGTCAGCATGATATACTCCTTTTCAAAAAATAGTCAAGTGTAAAATCAAGAAAATATCCGTAAATGGAAACCATGATTTCTTTCGATTCTATATAATAATGTACTACAATATACGCCCGATTTCAATCCATTCTTTCAGTAAGCAGCCCTATCGACAAAATCGGCGGCAGTCTGATATTGATTTGCCATATATTATTCTATCTTATTTCCTGTAATTTATTAAAACCGAGGACGGAGCAAAGATTTCTGCTCCGTCCTCGGTTTGAGAAATATGGTCACGCTTTTTTCAACGGAATATCGCCCAAATTTAAGCATTCATCTGTTCTGAGCCCGTTAAACGCTTTTTGCGTATAGCCCTTTGCTTCAATATAAACGTCCCATTTTCCGATCGCGATATCTCTGAACCAGAAGTCGCCGTAGACGTCGGTGAATGTTTCAATATGCTTGCCGCCGGATACGGCGCGGCAGCGTGCACCGATTACGACTTCCTCCGATATCGGGTCATATACCGTCCCGGCAATAAATTGACCCGGTACATTGCGGTAATATACGCGCGGGTGAAGCCCTTCCTCCGGAAGCAGGACCTGAGCTCCGGGGATTTCCTCCCTCAGCTCGTCTTCCTCGCCGAACAAAATGGCGTCGGTTGGGCAAGCCTCCACGCAGCGCGGCCTTTTTCCGCTGTCCAGCAGATGCGCGCATCCAGTGCATTTTTGCGAAATACCCAGCTGTTCGTTAAAATAGATGACGCCGTACGGACACGCCACTGAACACGCCTTGCAGACCATCTGGCAGACATAACAACCGCTGCATTTCATTAAATCAATGACAAATACTTTAGCCATGCTTTACACCGTCCTTTTCTCGCGCTCCGATCATCCATCTGTCCAGGCGGTTATTGTGCGGATACTATCGATCTTAGCATACGGGTTTTCATTCCATTTCATCCACTTGCTTCTATTTTGGTGATGTTCTTGTGTATTCTGTTTTGATTAATATGAACTAATTCAAAAAACATGGTAAACTTCACAAAATATGTAACGAAAAGAATAATGACGATAACAATTCTTTTCATCATAAATAGTGCATTGGCTGTGCAATTCGTGTAAAACATTTAATAAAATAAAGAGGAAGAGAGAATGAAAAAGAAAAAAACGATCCTGTCATCTATCAAGGCAAAAATAATCTTATCCGTATCAGCTCTAACACTGGTCATCTGTGTCAGCATTTCCCTTATTTTATACACATCGGCATCATCCGCAATGACCGTCAATACAGAGTCGTCCATGCTGGCGCTCGCAGAGGAAAGCGCTGCGTCCGTTTCCGCCAAGATCAACAGATATTACAAAGAGCTCTCGGGTCTTAGCAAAAACGAGCTTTTCCATGATTATGTCGCCAACAAGGAAAAGATATTGGCACTGACGAAGTATTGCATTAATGAAATGGGTTACAAAGATATCATGTTTGCCGACCTGGAAGGAATGGCCCTTGATGGCGTTGACATTTCGCAAAGGGAATATTTCCTGGGGGCAATAAAAGGTGAGAATGTCATGTCCAGCCCTGTGGTCAGCACAAAAGACGGTTCTCTGAGTATATTCATCGGGGTTCCGGTGAAAAATTTCGACGGGAAAATCATCGGAATGCTGCTAGGTGGGCTTGATGGTTATGCCCTTTGCGACATGACATCCGGAATCAGGTACGCGAAAACCGGATATGCTTTCATGAAGGACTCTAACGGTGTTACAATCGCGCACACGGATACGGCGAAGGTTCTGAACATGGACAACATATTTGATCAAGCCGCGGCGGACCCGGCCCTTACCCCGCTTTTGGAGCTCGAGAAAAAAATGATCGCCCGCGAGTCTGAATTCGGACAGTATGAATACCATGGAGACATAAAGTTTTTAAGCTACGCGCCTGTTGCCGGTACAGATTTCAGCCTTGCCGTTACCGCGCCGAGGGACGAGGTTTTTGAAGACATTGACAACATTAAGACCCTGACCATAATCATTTGTGCCGGTTTTATCATTCTGAGCATTCTCCTTACATATCTTCTTTCCCGCTCCCTGAGCAATCCGATAAAGAATGTTACTGTTAGGGCAATGAAGCTTGCGGACAATGATTTCTCGGAGGATATTTCAGACCGTTTCTTAAAGCGAAACGACGAGATCGGTATGCTTGCGCAAGCTTTCCAAAAACTGATCGACCGTATAAACGATACGCTGGAAAATATCGGCTCTGCCGCTTCCCAGGTTTCGGCAGGTTCAAAACAGCTCTCGGATTCCAGCACTGCGCTGTCTCAGGGAGCTGCCGAGCAGGCAAGCTCGGTTGAAGAACTGACCACTTCACTGGAACAGATAGCCGCGCAAACCCGGCACAATGCAAACAACGCAACACAGGTCAGCACCCTTTCGGAGGAGATGAAAGCCAGTGCAGTAGCCGGAAACGTTCAGATGGATGATATGCTCGGTGCTATGGAAGAAATCAGCCAGTCCTCCGGGAACATCGCCAAAATCATCAAGGTTATTGAGGATATCGCATTCCAAACCAACATCCTCGCTTTAAACGCCGCTGTCGAGGCAGCCCGCGCCGGACAGCACGGCAAGGGATTCGCTGTAGTAGCTGAGGAGGTGCGCAACCTTGCCGCCCGTTCGTCCAGCGCTGCAAAGGAAACAACCGCTCTGATCGAAGGCTCCGCAAAGAGTGTTGAAAACGGTTCCAAAATAGCTCAAAAAACCGCCGAATCGCTCAACGAAATCTTGGAGCGGATTACAGAAGTATCCTCTTTGATCTCGGAAATTGCGGTAGCCTCCAACGAGCAGTCCAACGGTATAGATCAGATCAACCAAGGACTTGAGCAAATTTCCCAGGTCGTTCAGTCAAACTCCGCAACCTCCGAAGAAAGCGCGGCATCCAGCGAAGAGCTTGCCGGACAGGCGGAACTGCTGCAAGAGCAGATCATGCAATTCAGACTCAGGCACGGTAAACAGCAGACGAATATATATATGTCAGCCGGCAAGAGTGCCATCAATCAACCGAGTGAAGCGCTTTTGCTGTCACAGGCATCAAATATCGGTAAGTATTGAACGACACCGCCGACGCGAATATTTCCGCATGGCAACAAGATCGCCCGGATAACAGGCCGGGCACTCTTGTTGCCATGGAATTTCTCAACGGGTCTTAATATTGTGCTTCTATATAATGCCTGCTGAATAATTCAAAAACGAAACAATTTCAATGCTTTTACAGCGTTTTTGAATTGTTTATTCAGGCAGACAATCAATACATCTGAAACGGCAAAACGCGTTTGTTCCACTGAACAAACACGTTTGTTCAGTGGACATTATATATGCTGCTGTTTAATTTTCATCGTTAGATTTATGTGATATAATTTAATGTATAGACATTATGCATTCTGGAGGAGCTATTATGCTGACACCAAAGCAAAACTTGCTGGAAACCTTAAAATTAGACGGAAAACCGGACCGTCTGGTCAATCAATTTCAACCTTTTTCGATAATCATGAACGATCCCGTTCAGATTTTTACCAGAGGCAACCGAAAAAAGGGTTCAACCACGAAGGACCAATGGGGAACCGAGATCGTCTGGCCGGAAGATCAGTTTGCGGCAATGCCGCACATCACGCCCTCGAATAAGGTTCTGCCCGATATTACAAGATGGAGAGATTATGTTAAGGTGCCCGATCTGGTTTCTGCCTGCTCTAATTCCGGTCTATGGGAACCGGCAATAAAATCGGCTTTGGGCGTTAACCGTGAGCAGTATCTGGTCACGGGTTTTATGGGTACAGGCGTTTTTGAGCAGCTTCATTATCTGATGGGCTTCGAGGACACCTTGGCCAACATGCTGATGGAGCCCGATGCGATGTGGGAACTCATCGAGGTAATCGGAGATTTCCGATATGCCTATTTAAAGCTTCTTGTTGACAACCTAAAGCCCGACGTCATTTTATCCCATGACGATTGGGGGAGCAAAACAAACCTGTTTATGCGTCCTGACACATGGAGAGAGCTGATCAAACCGCAATATAAAAAAATCTACACGTATGCGAAAGCCAATGGCGTTTTGATTATGCACCATGCGGATTCTTTTCTGGAACCGATTGTCGAGGATATGGTTGAACTGGGTATTGACATCTGGCAGGGCGTGCTGCCGCAGAACGACATCAGAAAAATACAAAATCAATTGAAAGGCCGCATGACGCTGATGGGCGGAATTGACGCTGCAATCGTGGATTGGCCCGGTGCAACCGAGGAAACGATCAGGGCCGAGGCGCGCAGAGCCTGCCGGGAATACGGATCCGGCGGTTTTATTCCCAGCCTCACCTACGGCGGCCCCGGTAGCATCTTCCCCGATGCCGATCGTTTGATCTCCGAAGAAATAGAAAAGTTTAACCGCAGATGAACCCCGTCGCATAAATGCCCCTTTATCCGGGCATAGATGAGGTGCTTATATTACATAGACACCGCACTGTATGTGAACATATGCCTGAGCTTATGTGGTATGTCCTTCAGCGTCCAAGGGTATATGTTCAGCATGAAAAGCTTATCGATACATTCTTTAGATAGCCCCATATCGCTCAGAAGCTTTCCGGTTTCTTCAGAAGAAAGCGGAAAAGTGTTTTTCGGCATGCCATGAATTGACATTAGCTGTGCCGTTTCCTGTTCCGAAAATACCACCGTTGCCGCCTCCATGCGCCACCGGCTGTTTTTCGGGCAGTTTGTCTGACATACCATACACGGTCCTATTGTATGCGCCGCCGTCTCCGGGAGCTTGCCGATCACATCGAGCCAGCCGTGGCATCGATTAATATCCAGCAGGAACCGGTCTTCTGTAATCGCACCGCCGGGACATAGTCTTGCGCAAGCGCCGCAGCTTTCACATTGTTCCATGTTTTTTACCTCTCCCCAAACAAATCCCTCCGTACAGGGAGCATCGGAAAGGTAGGTTTCCAGCTGAATAAAGCTGCCCCAGCCGTCAGCGTAAGTAAGATTGTTCTTGCCGTATTTTACAAGGCCCGCGCCCACGGCAAGCCTTTTTTGCGGTAATGTCCGCGCGTTTTCAAGATGATAACCCCGCTTAGTAAACCTGTCGTTTAAATAATCTTCTATGCTGATCTCACGGACCCTGAACAGATTGGTCACTTGTTTTCCGTCCCTGTGAAATACCGCCGTTTTCAAGCCCATTTTTGCTATGATGACGATAATGGAAATCGGTTGAAACGAAAGCTCGGGTAAATCGAGCATGCTGCCGTCAATATAGGTTTTCTTCTCAAACGCGCTTAGATTACATTTTTCGCAAAAGCCCAGGATTTCATCTTTGGCCAAAGACAGGCATGAGACGGGCATGATCTTCAACCTGAAGTCTTCGTCCTCCCTTTGTCCTGTGGTGCTGCCATACTGAACTGCCGGTTGATCGTTCATCGGTAATCCTCCATTTCTGATGACCGGAAACCATTGTCGGTAAATGCGCCATTTCCGGTACACATTCTCCCGTCATCTTTGAGTTTTTTCCACTTTACAGATTATAACATATGGTAAATAACCGGGCAACCAATCATTGCCCGGTTTCTCCGCATTACATGTAAACATTCTTACGCTTTATTTAACCTATTGATATGGTATTATGCCCACGGCCTCGAAGAACTTTATACCATTCTCCGTTTTTTTTATGGAAAATGTCATAATATACAAATGGGGGATCCCATGAAGAAATGGTTGACAGAGGATTATGAATTTGAAATCACTGTACTTTCTGTAGGACCGGAAAACAAGCCTGAGGGCCGCTGCCGGAGGGGTTTTGAAATGGCGATGTTTAGTGATCTTTTCCTGACTGCGTAGCCCGGGTATTACAGGGCCTTTTCCTTTATTTACCCCCAAATATTTGTGGAATAGTTAAAACAAAACCGCTTTTGATACGTCTAAACAGCAAAGGAAAACAGCATGGGGAGCGCGAAAACGCTCACGCTGATATCTATACAACTACTTTGTGGTGGAATAGAGGTTTATATGAAGAAGTTTTTTTCAATTTTTGCCGTCGTTTTGCTCATAGCGGTTATCCTTACAGGCTGCGATGCGGAAAAAAACCGGTTTACGGCCACAGTACAAACGGTTGAAGAAAGCAGCATCCTCGTTATACCGTCGGAAGATTCCGCTGAGCGTAACTCCTCAGACTTAATCAGTGCCCACATATCGGATAAAACAAAAATTTATGACAGGAGCGGGGAGAAAACCGATGCTGCGTCCATTAAGACCGGTATTTTAGTGGAAATAACTTATAACGGAATGATCGCAGAAAGCTATCCGGCCCAGATCCGGGCAGATGTAATCAAAGTCGTCAATACTGACGGATGAGGCTTATAATTTTGTAGTAATTCGCTGTTTTCAATCGGTTTATTGACGCTCTAGCCCTCCTCATTCTATCGCTTTGTGGCGCAAGAAGGTGAAAAATTCGATTTGGTCGCCATATTTGGCATCCAAATCGAATTTTCATGCGCAGAACTTATTTTGCGCCGAGAAACTTGTTACATGCTTTTAGCGCTAAACCGCTTTAATGATAAGCCCCGCCTCGTCCGCATCGACCGTGACAGTTTTGCCCTCATAGGCATCGCCGCGCATGATGATGCGTGCAATATCCGTTTCGACTTTTTTCTGGATATAGCGTTTAACCGGCCGCGCTCCGTATACAGGCGAATAACTCTCGTCCGCGATGCGGCGCTTGGCGCTGTCGGTAACATTAAGGAACAGGTTCTGGTCCTGCAGCTTTCCCCTCGTTTTATCAAGGATCAGATCGATTATCCGTACAATCTCTTCCTGCGTCAGCGGCTTGAACATAACGATCTCATCGAGCCGGTTCAAAAACTCCGGCCGAAAAGCGGCCTGAAGCTGGCCGGACACATGCTGGCGCGCTTTCTCGGATATGTTTCCATTCTTGTCGATGCCTTCCATCAGATACTGGCTTCCTATGTTTGAGGTCATAATGACAATGGTATTCCTGAAATTTACGGTTCTGCCCTGTCCGTCTGTCAGCCTCCCGTCGTCGAGTATCTGCAGCATCACGTTGAACACATCCGGATGCCCTTTTTCAATCTCGTCAAACAGCACTATGCTGTAAGGCCTGCGCCGGACAGCTTCGGTCAATTGCCCGCCTTCCTCATAACCGATATAGCCCGGAGGCGCTCCGACCAGCCTGCTGACGGTGTGCTTTTCCTGATACTCGCTCATATCGATGCGGACGATGTTGCTTTCGCTGTCGAATAATGCTTCCGCGAGCGCTTTTGCCAGTTCGGTTTTTCCGACACCCGTAGGTCCGAGAAACAGGAAAGAACCCGTCGGCCTGTTGGGATCGGACAGCCCGGACCGCGAACGCAGAATCGCATCGGCGACGGCGTCCACCGCCTCGTCCTGCCCGATCACACGTTTATGCAGCGTTTTGTTTAAGCTGAGCAGTTTTTCGCGCTGACCCTCCATCAGCTTGGTAACCGGTATCCCGGTCCATTTTGCGACAATCTCTGCGATCTCGGTTTCGGTGACCTCCTCGCGCAGCAGAAAGTTTTCGCTTGTTTTCGTCTTTTGTTTTTCCGCTTCCAGCTGCCGCTCAAGCTCAGGCAGCCTTCCGTACTTCAGTTCGGACAGTTTATTCAGGTCATACTGGCGTTCTGCATTTTCTATGCTCGCCTTAACCTGATCAATTTCCTCCTTGATTCTGCTGATTTTTGCGATATTCTGCTTTTCCTCCTGCCATTTTGCCGACATTTCGTTAAACTTCGCCTTTGTCTCGCTGAGCTCCTTTTCCAGGACGCCCAGCCTTTCCAGCGAATGCCTGTCGCTCTCTTTTTTCAGCGCCTCGCGTTCGATTTCCAGCTGCATGATTTTGCGGCTTACCTCGTCGAGCTCGGCGGGCATGCTGTCGATTTCCGTGCGGATGATCGATGCTGCTTCGTCCATCAAGTCGATGGCCTTGTCGGGCAAAAACCGGTCGCTGATGTATCTGTTTGACAGGACCGCGCAGGAGACCAGCGCCCCGTCGGTAATGCGGACGCCGTGGTGTACCTCGTATTTTTCCTTCAGGCCGCGCAGGATCGAAATCGTATCCTCGACGGTCGGTTCGTTTACGGTAATCGGCTGGAAACGGCGCTCCAGAGCCGCGTCCTTCTCAATATACTGGCGGTATTCGTTGAGTGTCGTGGCGCCGATGCAGTGCAGTTCTCCGCGCGCAAGCAGCGGCTTTAAGAGATTGCCGGCATCCATCGCTCCCTCGGCTTTACCCGCTCCGACGATATTGTGCATCTCGTCGATAAACAGGATGATGCGCCCCTCCGATTTCGTAATCTCATCAAGAACGGCCTTCAGCCGTTCCTCAAACTCGCCGCGGTATTTCGCACCCGCGATCAGAGAACCCATATCCAGAGCGAAAATTGTTTTGTCTTTCAGCGTTTCGGGTACATCGCCTCTCCAGATTCTCTGTGCAAGGCCCTCGACCACCGCCGTCTTTCCGACGCCGGGCTCTCCGATCAATGCCGGGTTGTTTTTCGTTTTCCTGCACAGGATCGTGGTTACCCTGCGTATCTCCGCGTCGCGGCCGATAACCGGATCCAGCTTTCCGTTCTTTGCCGCCTCGACGAGATCAGTCCCGTATTTACGCAACGCGTCGTATGTGTTTTCCGGATTCTCGGAGGTCGAGCGCTGGTTTTTCCGGACATCACTGAGCGCCGCAAGGAATTTCTCGGTTGTGATTCCATGCTTCGACAGCAGTTTTGCAGACGGTGTACCGCGCTCTTCGATTAACGCCATATATATATGTTCAACGCCTGCGTATGAATCTCCGAACCGCTTGATGTTGTCCGCGGCGGACAGCAAAATTTCAGTAAACCTGCGGGAAGCGTAGAGGCTCTCAACACCCGGACCGGATACCGACGGAATCTTATCCAGTTCTTTTTCCAGCTCGTTTTCCAGTGTTTTTCCGTCCGTCCCAATGATGCTGAGCAGCCTCGGAATCAGGCCGTTTTCCTGTGTAAGCAGCGCGTAATGCAGATGTTCGCCGTCTACCTGTTGATGATGGCGCCTGACCGCTGTTTCCTGAGCGGCCGATATTGCTTCCTTCGCGCGCTGCGTGAAGATTTCAATGTTCATTATGTTTATCCTTTCCGCCGCCGCTGTTACGCTATTGCGCAATATTGGCGGCTATTTTCAATATCGTCAAAAATCCACGCAGACGCTGATCGGCAGAAAAAACTGCCGGATACCAATCGTCTACCTCTTATCAATTGCTTTGTCCCGAGCCTGTTTTCTTCATTAACTGAGCCATCTGCGCATATAAATTCTTCATGTCCTCCGTGATCACCGCAGGATTCACAATTTTAACCGTAAGGCTTAATGATCCCCGTTTTCCGTTTTTTAAAGGGTATCCTCTTGCCGAGACTCTCAACTTCCCGCCCGTTTGAATACCGGCGGGTATTTTTATACTCAATTTTTCATCCAGGGTGTTCACCAGTATTTCATCCCCGAGCGCTGCCTGCCACGGGTAAATGTCGACGGTCTTTTCAAGGTCAGATCCGTTGAGCGAAAATCCGGCTTCAGGCTTAAGATCGATCTCCAGATAAAGATCGCCGGCCTTACCCTTACCGGAAGCCTTACCGCCCAGCCCCGACAGCTTGATCTTCTCTCCTTGTCCTATGCCTGCCGGTATATTAAACTTTACGGTTTTCGTGCCGTTTTCGGTCTGGAGTGATACGGTCTGCTGCCCGCCTTTATACGCCTGCCTGATACCGATTTCAACCTTGGCGCTGATATCCTGTCCGTTTTCATTGTAATATTCGTAACCGCCCGCGCCGAAAAAATCGTCATAGACTTTGCTTTTTCCTCTGAAAAACATGTTGAAAAAGTCGCTGAAATCCGAAGCGTCACCGCCGTCCGACGTCCAGCTGTAGGTATAACCGCCGTTATTTCCCGCATGCGTGCGATATCTTGACGGATCAAAGCCGGCTTGAGCACCTCTGTAACGCCCGCTTTTCATGTCCTCATACATTTCATTGTACTTCGCGCGTTTTTCCTGATCCCCAAGCACTTCGTAAGCCTCATTGATTTCCTTGAACTTCTCAGCACCGGCATCGCTGCCTGCGTTTGCGTCCGGATGGTATTTCTTTGCCAGCTTACGGTAGGCCTTCTTTATCTCCCCCTCGGATGCGCTTTTTTCTACGCCCAAAAGCTGATAATAATCCTTAAATTCCATGTACTCGCCTCCTGCCGTATGCTATTTTTTCCTATAGATATCATATTATAATAGTCAGGATTGGTCAATCTTTTGTTGGCCTTAAATTTTCCTTTATTTAACCATATCTGACTATTGTCTTCTCTCCGCTTCCGCGCATGGATGAAAGCTTTGTTTTTCTTCTGTTTTCTCAATCCCTCTTATCAAATATGCGGCATGCGCATATTTGTCTGACATAACGTTTTGTTCAAGACATACAAAAAATTGTTGAGGATGATAAGATTTATGATAGATAAATCAAAGCTGTCCACTCGGACAACAAAGGACCCCGCCGTTTCGGCCGGGTCCCAAGAGTATTTCGGCGCACCGCAGCCGGAAAAGCGGTAGCCGCGCCATATACCGGTTGCACCTGGAGGGAAAATGCGGTATGCGTGCGCAGCGGAATAGGGAGCTTGCCATGAGCGAAAGAAAATATGAGAAGCTGGTTTATCAATTTCAGCCCGAATACAACGAAGCCGCTGCCGAGGGAGTAGGCACAGATTATGTTTATTCGCCGCAGGCCTATTTCAGGGGTGCATGCCAGATTCCCGGATCAACCTTTAATGTAGGTTTTCAGATCTTCACTAAGCCATTCTTTCTTGACAGAATGCCGCACAAGCACAAGGTGGAGGAATATCTGATTTTCCTCGGCGGAACATTCCCTAATGTCTTCGAGTTCGACGCAAGAATTTCATTTTGCATTGGCGAGGAAATGGAAGAGTACATCATCACTCAGCCCACGATTATAAGAATTCCTCCCGGGGTTCAGCACTGCCCGCTCAACTTTATCGAGGTCAATAAGCCCATATTCTTCCAGGCCGCCTTGCTGCAAGGGATGTTCGGTGGGGTATATGGTGATAAGGAGTTTTATTACAACGGGCCGATCCAGTGCGTACTGGATTCCGCGAAAAAATGCAATGCTTGCGGAAAATGCCTCTCCGAGAGCTGGGAGAAGAAATAAGCCTGCTATGGTAAACAATTAACTTACATTGACTAAAGCCCGCGAATGCGGGCTTTGCGCATTCCACAAGATGATCGGCCGATTATTGGCGGGGCAATTCATGTGGTTTACAGCAAAACAGGCGGCATAGAGCCAAAACCATTCAGGAAGGTCTACATTTATGGCAAACAAAGAAAACCATCAAAGCATATCAGCATCAGACATGCCCGGGGATGCCTATGTTCTTATTGTGAGGGACGGCCATATACTTGTCGAATCCGGGAATGCTGATGCGATCTTCCCGTGCGCATCCGATTTTATTACTGATATCACAAAGCTCAATCGGGCAGAATACCTGGGTATCTGCGTTGGTTCCCCTTTTTATTGCCTCAGCTTCGAGGATGATATAACCGTACCGGAAAATACGGAATTTCGGAACATGTGGGAGCTTCTTTTTCATATTGATGAAAGTCTGATAAATACCGTATTCAAGGCGGTACACATTGCGCACTGGCTGAGGCACAGCCGGTTTTGCGGGGTCTGCGGGAATCCTACCGTGAAATCGGACACTGAACGCGCAAGAGTATGTAAATCCTGCGGCAGCATCATTTTCCCGCGCATTTCACCCGCGGTGATTCTGGCGATCGTTTGGAACGACAGACTGCTGCTTGCGCATAACAGGCAGTTCGCAGAGGGGCAATACAGCCTGATTGCCGGCTTTGTCGAGCCGGGTGAAACATTTGAAGAGACTGCCAGAAGAGAAGCCTTTGAAGAAACGGGTGTTCGCATCAAGAACATCAAATACTTCGGAAGTCAGCCCTGGCCGTTTCCGGATTCCATGATGATCGGCCTGACGGCTGAATATGACGAGGGTGAGATAACACCCGACGGAATGGAAATCGATAACGCAAAATGGTTTAGAGCAGAGGACCTTCCGAGCTTTCCCGGCAACGTCAGCATAGCCGGAAAGCTGATCGAGTGGTTTGCACACAATTCAGGCGCTCAGAACGGCGAAAATTGACCGAATCAAAAATAGCGACAATCAGAGACGGGCCTATGACAAAGCACTTTGTGCAGGTTCATCCCTTTGTGCCAAAAAGAAAGGGGTCAAATGAAAACGCTGATCATCAACGGCTCCCCGAGAAGAAACGGAGGAACCGCATATTTAACTAATGAGCTGAAAAAGAAGCTGACCGGTGATATCCAAGAGATCGATACCTATTATGCGAAAATTTCTCCCTGCATTGATTGCCGGTATTGCTGGACGAATACCAAATGCAGGATTGAGGACGAGATGCAGCATGTCTATGATTACATTGACGACTGCGACAACATTATCCTTGCATCGCCGATCTATTTCGGAACGCTGACGGGTTCGCTGCTCAATTGGGCCAGCAGGCTCCAGTATATCTGGGTTTCCATGGCCTTTAGAGGCCAGCCGGTACTGAAGGAAAAGGACCGGCGGGGCGGCATCATTTTGGTGGACGGCGGAGACAGATATATGGAAGAAGCTTTGAGTCTGGGCAAGCGGCTGTTACGCAATATGCGCGCGGAGTACAGGGATTATCTCTATTTTTCCGGAACAGATAAAACAAGTCCTTCTTCGCCCGAAAGCAGCATGGAAATCAAGTCCGGCATTGAGCGGCTGGCGTCCGCGTTTGTACGGTATTAATCATGATATCAAACGGAAAGCGGTACAAATCGGGTAGGAGGCTACCTATTATGAAAGATGGGGTCTTGAAAAACCACTCAGGGCCCCATCTCTGCGTCCTTTCCGCTTTTTCCACGGTTTTGTTTATCGTCATGATCATTCTATGCTGCTGCGCATCAGATTATATGTTTGAAAACCGATGATCCCGTCATCCGGAATTCCGCATGTTTGTTGAAAATTTCTAACCGCCTGTTCGAGTATATTTCCGTATTTGCCGTCGATACTGCCGCTATAGAATCCCATATCCCGCAAAAGCATCTGCGCGTTCATCACATCGCTGCCAATCATGCCATTTTGCATAACGCGGAAAGGAAGAGTGTCCTGCTTGATATACACGGGGCAACCGTATGAGACAAGCTTTTTAATTTCCTCAATGTCACGGTTCTTCATTCGGATGCATCCGCCCGAAACATTGGATTTTCCGATAATATCCGGCTTTAGCGTTCCGTGGATGCCATAAGTGCCAAATGGAACATTAAGGCCAAGCCAGCAGCCGCCGAAACCTTTTCCCCAGCTTTGTATTGAAGTGATCTTCCATTTCCCAATCGGCGAGGGCGTCTCGTTTTTACCACCGGATACCGGATAGGCTTTATATTGCTTTCCGTTAAGGAATAGCTTCATCAGGCATCTGTCAAGGTCGATGTAGAGCGCGCAGCCTTTTTCCGGAGCCTTGAATGCTAAAGAGAATGCACTTCGCCCATCGCTCGCAGCAGCACAAAGCCGTAAAACGGCGCGGAAAGTATACGGAAACAACACGATCACAATCAATAGCGCCAGGGCTTTTTTTATCTTTTTTGAGAAAACAGTTTTCAATGCTCCTCCGGCATCGTATTTTCGATGAAAGCCTGATGCGATAGCATAGGGCTAATTTATATGCTTTACAATATCCGGGGTTTTATTCAGTTGCGCCTGTCTGCTCGAAACATCGTTGTGAATCCCACGTGCTGTCCAAGACTTGGGAATGGTTCTTGAAAACGCTGCCGTGATGCTGTAGTATAAACATTAGAAAATATACGCATTGAAAGGAGCTTAGCCGAATACATAACGGCTTGCCGAAACATAATGAAAATGATTAATTATCCGAATCTGTTTTCCTCAATCAGGCTGGGTAATACCGTTTTTCGCAACAGAATCTTCGGCGCGCCCACAGGAGCACAGGACATGTCACCCGAAGGCTTCCCTGTTCCGGACACCTGTTCGTATTATGAGCGAAAAGCGATGGGAGGGGCGGCAACAGTCACAGTCGGGGAGTGCATGGTTGACTCCAGGCGGGGCATGGGCGGTGCCCATCATTTTGTTCTTGATGATCCGATGAGCCTCGCTCCGATGTCCGCATTGGCAAACGCTATCAGTCGGCACGGTGCTGTTGCCTCCGTAGAATTGCAGCATGCCGGTATGTTTGCGCGCAACTCGCATGCCAGGGGTGCGCACCTGTACGGCCCCGTCGCATGTGTCAATTCCTACGGTCTTGAGGTCGAGGAAATGCCCGCCGAGGTAATCGAAGAGACGATCGAAAGCTATGGCAACGCAGCGGCCTGGGCCAAACAGTGCGGGTTCGGCATGGTTATGATTCATGGCGGGCACGGCTGGCTGCTGTCGCAGTTTGTTTCCTCAAAAATCAATACGCGCCGGGATGAATGGGGCGGGAATCTCAATAACCGCATGCGTTTCCCGCTTGCGATCATTGAAAATATCCGGAAGAAGGCAGGACGCAGCTTCCCGATCGAATTTCGCATCAGCGGTTCGGAATGCAACCCCGACGGATATGATATCGATGAGGGCATTGAGATCGCTAAAATGCTCGACGGTAAGGTAGATCTTATTCATGTGTCGGCCGGAAATCATGAGGTTCCGGAAGCCTTTGTGATTACGCACCCGACGATGTTTTTGCCGGACGGTGTGAATGTGAAATATGCCGCCGAAATCAAAAAGCATGTGAAAACACCTGTCGCCACAGTCGGTGCGCTGGCGGATCCGCAACTGATGGAGGAAATTATTGCTTCCGGAAAAGCGGATGTCGTCGAGATGGCCAGAGGTCTGATTGCTGATCCCGACCTGCCGCACAAGGCGCGTACAGGCAGAATTGATGAGATCAACACCTGCATGCGCTGCCTTGCCTGCTTCTCCAATCTGATTAACACCGGGCACTTTTCTTGTGCGATCAATCCCGTTATCGGCCACGAAACGGAGATTAGACTGGCGATACCCAAAGCCGAAAAGAAAAAAATCCTTGTTGTCGGCGGTGGAGTCGGCGGAATGCAGGCTGCGCTGACAGCGGTGCAGAGAGGACACAATGTCATTTTATGCGAAAAAACCGATCATCTCGGCGGTGTTCTCAGATGCGAGAAAAACGTGCCATTTAAAAGAAAGCTCGAGGCGTATCTTAACCGCCAAGCTTTGTTGATCTCCCGCGCCCCCATCGATGTCCGGTTGAATACCGAGGTTACGCCCGCTCTTGCAGAGGAGATAAAAGCTGATGTGATCATCGCGGCCATGGGAGCCGTGCCGATCAAGCCGAACCTGCCCGGAATCGACCGGGAGAACGTGATGGGCGCTATCGACGCATATCTGAATCCGGAAAAGACCGGCAACCATGTTGTTTTGCTGGGCGGCGGACTTGTGGGCGTGGAGCTCGGGATTTTTCTGAGTAAGCTGGGCCGCAAGGTGACGATCATCGAAATGCTGCCTGAATTGAATTATGGCGAGAACTTCCTGCACGGAGACGGCCTTGGCTTTCAGATTATCGAAAACGGCATTGATACAGCTCTTTTGACCAAAGCTGTCGAAATAACCGATGCGGGCGTCCTTGCAGAAAACCGCGGAAAAACCATACTGTTTGAAGCTGATACGGTTATCTATGCCGTCGGTCAGCGCCCGCTTTGCGAAGAAGCTGACGCGCTACGGTTTTGCGCACCGGAATTTCATCAGATCGGCGACTGTCTTGTTCCGAAGCATATTCAGGCTGCCACATCGGCCGCATTTCATATTGTCAGGGATATCGGTACTTTATGATGAGGAGGGATACGGATGGACGAATTTAACCGATATGCGGAAGACGGCTGTCATTATATGACCCCGGAAGAATTAGACGCGTTCATGAACAAAGCCATGCCTGGAATCTTCGACCGCGACAGCGTCGAAAACAAGATTCTCGATGTCCGATACGGCACGCTGGAAACACAGCTTCTGGATATCTACTATCCGGGCAGCGATTCAAACAAAGACGCCGTATATCCCGTTATATTTTACATCCACGGCGGTGCCTGGATGCTGGGCAACAGATACTCCGGCTCCATTAACAGTATCTTCGATGCGACAAATCACGGTTATGTCGTGGTTGCGGTGGAATACAGGCTGTATCCCGAGGTAAAATTCCCGGAATTTATTTTTGATATCAAAACGGCTGTCCGTTGGGCGCGTGCACATGCCGCTGAATACCGTTTCGATCCTGACCGGTTTGGGATGATCGGCGACTCCGCCGGTGCATATAATGCGCTGATGACAGCGTTTACGGCAAATCGGCCTGAATATGAAGGCGCCGAGTATGGCTGGGCGGATTTTTCCAGCGCGTTGAATGTCGTCTGCGGTCAGTACGGCACAAGCGATCTGTCGATTGACAAGCGCGATTACTACCGCCTTTCCGGCGTAAAACGCCTTCAAAGAGAACCCGCCGACGCCCCCGGTCTGTATGATCAGATTTGGTGTTCGGATAATCCGGGCATTCTGCGGCTTTGCAGCCCCATCAGCCATGTAACGAAAAGCATCCCGCCCGTTTTACTCATGCACGGAAAAATGGACGGCAGCGTACCGTATCAAAATTCCACTGCTCTCGCCGAAAAGATCGAAAAAGTCTGCGGTAAAGACAGGATCAGGCTGCTGTTGTTTGAAAATCTCAATCATTCTGATCCCTTTTTCAATTCTGCCGATAACGCTGCGCTCGTTATTGATTATTTTGACCGCTACTTAAAATAAATGCGATTGACAAAGATGGCCAGAGCATGGAAAATCGCATAAGGTTTCGTCCGACGAAAACGATGAAAAACATATGGTGTGGAGGGATAGCTTTGGAGCGAACACAAAAAGTGCTGCTCTGTGCGCTGAACGCAAAATACATCCATTCCTCTCTCGCTCCATGGTATCTTTTGGCAGGAATCGCCCAGTACTGCGTAAAAGAGATTCGGGCAGAGCTCCTGGAAGCTACAGTCAATGAAGACGCCGACGACATCCTGAACCGCATTGCCGTGCAAAACCCTGATGTCGTCGCCTTTTCGTGCTATATCTGGAACATACAAAAGGTCAAAGAGCTTATTCGGAAAATCAAGGTATCCCACCCGGGTACCATGGTCATTTTGGGCGGTCCGGAGGTCAGCTACAACACAAAGGAAGTACTGCTTAATAATCCCGGTGTGGGTTATGTCATTTCCGGCGAGGGAGAAAAACCCCTTGCTCTGCTGTTAAATGCGATTTATATCGGAGATGCGGAACCTGATATACCCGGCGTTTGTTACCGCAAGGATACCGAGACCATTATTTCCGCACCGTTTATATCCGCTGAGGATCCGCCGGACCCGTATTCCGAACAATACTTCAAAGCCTTAAACGGCAGAATTGCCTATCTTGAATCCAGCCGCGGCTGTCCCTTTTCCTGTGCCTTCTGCTTATCGGAGCGCGGAAATGTCCGGTATTTTGACTTAGAGGAGGCAAAAGAGCGTATCTTGCGTCTGGCAAAAAGCGGAACGAAAACCGTAAAGCTGGTTGACCGTACATTTAACGCAAACAGAAAAAGGGCTTACGACCTGATGTCTTTTTTGATTCAAAACGCCTATACCGAAATCCCGGAAGGCGTTTGTTTTCACTTCGAGATTGCCGGCGATTTGCTCGATGAGGATACGATCAGCCTTCTTGCCTCAGCTCCGGCCGGATTGATTCAACTGGAAATCGGCCTTCAAAGCTTCAACCGGAAAACGCTTGAAGCGGTTAACCGGAAAACCGATACCGGGCTTATTAAACGAAACATCGGCAAACTTTTAAAAAAAGGCAATATTCACATCCACATCGATTTGATTGCCGGACTTCCGTTTGAAGATATAAAGAGCTTTGCTTACAGCTTCAATACCGCCTACGCTCTTCTCCCGCATATGCTTCAACTGGGTTTTTTAAAGCTCCTGCATGGCGCGCCGATGCGGGAAAATCCGGAAATTTATCCGTGTTGTTATCATAAAAACGCGCCTTACGAGGTGATATCAACACCATGGCTTCCCTCCCATGCGGTAAAGCTTCTGCACCATACCGAGGACGCGCTCAACCGGCTGTACAACAGCGGACGGTTTCGCCGGACACTGAGCTATTTGCTCAGCCGGACCGGGTATACCCCCTTCGTCTTTTTTCAGGACTGCGGAAATTACCTGTCCGCAAAGAAGCTGAACCGCATCGGGCTTAATGATTTCATTGCGCTGGTTTATGACTACTTTATCTCTCTGCCAAATATCGAGAAAGCGGTTTTGCGGGACACAATGGTCTGCGACTTTCTATCATCAAATGCCGGCGGTAAGCTTCCCTACGCCCTCCAAATACCGGATCCTGCTCTGAGAGAGGTAAAAAAACGCCTGAAAAACGCACTCGGTGAACACGGTGTTAAGCGGGGATTTGCTTTACTTTATGCCGAGCCCCGCGTCGTCGTTGCCGAATACGATAAGCGAAATCCCGTAACAGGCGAATATAAGCTTTCATTTTTCTGATTATTTACAACGCACCACAGCATATGGGAGCGGCGTGAGACATGTTTCGCACCGCTCCCGCAATATCGATTAAGACTGTTCTTCCATTTAGCTGAAGAACAGTCTTAGATCATTGGGTTCTTTTTTATCCTATATTTCCGTAAACGACACCCTTTGGCGCAACCCGTGTGACTCGACAGTGAAAACCCAGCTGCCCTCCGAAGTCGATTCGAGGTTGAATGTCGCATCGGGGTCCTGAAAGTGTTCCAAAACACAAGCCTCGGGGTCGTCTGTTTCGACTTCCTCAAAATAGACATCGCGCATTTGGTTGCCGCTGCAGTTGTTGAATATTTCCCTTATCATCTCATATCGTTTTATCACCCGGCGCCTCCCGACTTATTTTTCAGCCGAAACCCGTATCATATCGAAGGTCCCGGAGGGTCCTATCGTCTTCTTCCGACAAGGCGAAGCAGCCAGAGAAACAGATTGATAAAATCCAGGTACAGACGTAAAGCACCGAGAATCGCTATTTTTTGACCGACTTCCTCAGGCATTTCCATGGATTGATACATCCTCTTGAGCGTTTGAATGTCATAAGCCGTCAGGCCGGAGAAGATAAGCACACCGGCCGCGGATATTAGCAGATCAAGTGTTGAGCTGCGAATGAACAGGTTGACCAAAAACACAAGAATCAGACCGAAAAGGCACATCATGAGAAACCGGCCTATGCCGGACAGGTCTGCTTTGGTAAAGTATCCGACAACGCCCATCAGCAAAAACATTCCCGCTGCGATAAAAAACACCTGATAAATCGAGGTTATCTCATAGGCCAGAAAGATCAAGGACAAGGTCACACCGTTAACAACGGAATAGACGATAAACCCAAGATAAGCTGCCGCCGTACTCATCACCATGATTCTCCGGGAAAGATAAGCGACCAAAATCAATTCGAGAATCAAAATGATCCATATACCGTACCTGCTTGATATCAAAGCATCCGTAAACGGGGGGTGGCTGGCGATTGCGAGTGAAGTGAGCGCAGTAAGAATAAGCGCCCAGGTCATGTTCAAAAAAACGCGGGATAAAAAAGACCGTTCGCCTGTGGCTGTATACATCATTAACCCTCCAACAATAGACAGGAAAAAATCAATGGTTTAGGCGCGAACTTTGTTCGCATCCGCATCCGATTTTTTAGCGTGAATTGTTATCTTCGCGCTGACTCCTTATTTTATCTTAGTATGTTCACCTTTCAGCCGGATATATGCCGTAGGCATCAATCAAAAAAACGGACAACCTCTTCGACAGGGCTTCGGGCGCTTCGGAAATTATTGATCCCGTTGTCTTTGTCACTATAGCCTATGGCAATCCCAAGCACCACCGACAGATTATTCGGTATGCCGAGTATGCGGTGCAACACCTCGGGGAAATTAACCAAAGTAATGGCCGGAATTGTGGATAGCCCGAATTCGACGGCCGTCAGCATGACGCTCTGGGCGAAAGCACCGAGATCAAACATCGACCATTGCGATAACAGTTTATCCATACATATATAAATGACAGCGGGTGCGTTAAACAGACCTCTGTTGAGCTCCCCGAATTGCCCTGCTGCGTCTCCGCAGTCACGTACCATATCCGGATATAGCCCCTGCTGTCTCTTTTTTGCGGCCTCGGTCCACTCCGCCGGGCGTGCGATTTCCGGGCTTCCGTTTATACCGTTGACATAGTTATTGGTATATTCCGTTTTGATTGCGTTGAGGGTTTCCCCCTGTGCGATATAAACCTCCCAGGGTTGAGAGTTTGCCCAGGATGGCGTGCGTATTGCCGCGTTCATTATCTTTTGCATGGTTTCCCGATCAATCGGATCCGGCAGAAATGCCCTGATCGAGCTGCGTGTCATCAGCGCCTGAATTACATTCATGGTGGTTTCCTCCATTCATCTTTTTAAATGATTTTCTAAGCATCACACCCGATGCAAAAAACAAAATAAATCCGGCTACGATGACAGCTATTTGCCATCTCTCCATAAATGCTTCGGTTGAAAGCGCAGACATAATGACCGAAAATGTGTTAAACGCGACATGAATGATGATCGGATACAGCAAAATCCCACTTTTTCGATAGATATACCCAAGAAGCAATCCCAAAAGGAATGCATAGACACCCTGAATAATATTTAAATGGGCCATGCCGAAGATCAGCGCCTGCAAAAGAACCGCGTATCTGACACGCATTACCTTATTTAGTTCACCGAAGATCAGACCCCTGAACAGGATTTCCTCGAATATCGGAATCAAAATGCCGACAAAAAAAAGTACGACAAAAAACTCCGGGCCCGAAATCAGCTTCATCAGCTTTCCGTATTTTTCAAACAGCGTGTGAAATACCTCTATACTGCTCAGCATAGACAGGAGAAACTCGATCACCACCGAAAAAGATACACTGAAAACGATCAGTAACGCAATCTGTTTCGGACGAAAACGGCGGAATTTCCAAAGACCGACAAAATCCGGTCTTCTGTCGCTATAGATTAAAATATATACCATCAGCGACAAGGCAGCCGAAACAAACAAAATGCCCGCACTCGAACCGTTAATCGATTCTGTCAGCCTTGCGGTAAAATCGTCAATGTCTGGAACGGATCCTCCGGCCGCGTAGCCGGCGGCGATTGAAACAACGCTGAATAAAGCGAAAAGAAAGCCGGTGAAAATTTGAAATCCGAAATAAATGAGCAGCAGAACGACGGATATGCCAAGCGCTTTGAGTTTCCCTTTCATCCGTTGCCACCCTTCCGCCGTGCTCTTTTAACCGCATAGTATAGGTTACATCAAACCGCTCCAGTTCAATCTATTATAATGTAATTTCAATTAATTGTCAAAGATCAGACGTCACCTCGACGCCCGAGAGCAGACATATATTGGGAATAAGCGGATCTCGTAAAAAAGACGGATTACCCTTTTCGCGTTATAAATCGTTGACATAAATGGAAATTGGCAGTAAAGTATAGATATACATCGAGCTCGAGGGGACTTGACCTGTTCGTTTCGGGCAACTATGATTAAGGAGTGTACGTATGAAACAGTTCTCTGTGAAAACCATCGTCGCGATCGGTATCGGTGCTGCGCTTTTCTTTGTCCTTGGCCGTTTCGTGGCAATACCAAGCCCTGTACCTAATACGAACATCAGTATACAATACGGATTGCTGGCTTTCATCGCAGCTATATTCGGCCCGCTCGCCGGTGTCCTGATCGGCTTGATCGGGCACGCTCTGATTGACTTTTCATATGGATGGGGAATTTGGTGGAGCTGGGTTGTTGCCTCGGCGATATTCGGAGGTTTTGTCGGTATTTGGTTTAAAAAGCTTTCGTTATACGACGGCGTGTTCGGCAAAAAGCAAATTATACTATTCAACCTTTACCAGATAATTGGCCACATCATCGCCTGGGGAATTGTTGCCCCATTGCTTGATATCCTTATTTATGCCGAACCCGCCAACAAGGTATTTACCCAGGGACTGGTTGCCGGAGCTGCCAATATTGTAACGACAGCCGTTATCGGATCCATTTTGTGCATTGCGTATGCGGCGGCAAAGCCAAAGAGAGACAGTTTGGCTAAAGAGTAGGCTGTTCTTTTACATAGCTATAAAAGGCTGCCCTGAAATCCACTCGGGGCAGCCGTTAGTATGCGCAGTGGTATATGCGGGGGATTTATGAAACAACCGATAATTTCATTTGAGCATTTCGGGTTTAAATATAACGCACAGGTTGAGCCGACGCTGTTCGATATCAACCTGACCATTTATGAAGGTGAGAAGATTCTGATAGCCGGTCCATCCGGATGCGGCAAATCAACACTTGCACACTGTATAAACGGGCTCATCCCCTTTTCATATAAGGGAAAAATGACAGGAAGCCTGAGGCTGGGTTCGCGTGAAACAAAGGACATGAGCCTTTTTGAAATTTCCAAAACTGTCGGCACCGTTCTTCAGGATTCCGACGCGCAGTTCATCGGGCTTACAGTGGCAGAAGACATCGCATTCGTGCTGGAAAACGATATGGTGAGCTTTGATGACATGCATAACCGGGTTAAAACGGCCGCGCAAACCGTGGATATCGCAAATCATCTCAAAAACGCGCCTCAGGAGCTTTCCGGCGGGCAAAAACAGAGGGTCTCGCTGGCCGGTGTTCTGGTAGACAATATCCGTGTTTTGTTGTTTGACGAACCTCTGGCAAACCTCGACCCGGCCGCCGGAAAGCAGACGATTGAGCTTCTCGATAAGATACGCAACAAAACAAACAGCACAGTCATCATTATCGAGCACCGCCTTGAGGATGTTCTGCATAGGGATGTTGACAGGATTATTCTGATGAATGACGGCCGAATCTTAGCAGATATGCGGCCGGACGAGCTTCTGTCCACCAATTTGCTCAGAGCTAACGGAATCCGGGAACCGCTTTATATTACGGCGCTTAAATACGCCGGAATTGATATAAGACCGGAGATGTTTCCGAGAAACATCTCGTCAATCAGGCTTTCCGAAGAAGACAAGAAGAAGCTACAGGGCTGGTATGAAAACGCTCCTCCGTCTAATCCGAAACCGCCGGGTGATGTTTTGCTCAGTGCCCGGGATGTTTCCTTTACCTATCCGAACAATGTAACGGCGCTGCATAATATTCGTATTGAAATCACCAAAGGCGAGATGATGAGCATTGTGGGTTCAAACGGCGCCGGCAAGTCGACTTTCGCCAAGCTTATATGCGGCTTTGAGCGCCACTCGGAGGACAGTCTGTTTCTAAGCGGTATGGATCTTAGTCAATACAGCATCAAAGAAAGGGCAGACCATATCGGCTATGTCATGCAAAACCCCAATCAAATGCTCTCTAAGACCATGATATTTGACGAGGTTGCACTGGGACTAAAGTATAGAAAAGTGCCGGAAGCAGAAGTAAAAAACAGAGTCGAATTTGCCCTGAAAATATGCGGACTCTATCCGTTTCGAAACTGGCCTGTATCGGCACTCAGTTATGGCCAGAAAAAGCGCGTTACCATAGCGTCCATTTTGGTTCTTGACCCGGAAATCATTATTTTGGATGAACCGACCGCAGGTCAGGACTTTAAGCATTATACGGAAATCATGGAATTTCTGACAGAACTGAACCAACGCGGCGTTACCGTCGTATTGATTACGCATGATATGCATTTGATGCTGGAATACTGTTCCAGGGCCGCGGCGTTTTCCGGCGGCCATTTGGTAGCGGACGATACCCCGGCAAACATTCTGTCACAGCCCGATACGATTTCAAAAGCAAGCCTGAAGGAAACTTCGCTGTTTACTTTAGCCGTCCGCTGCGGCATTGCCGATCCCGAAGCTTTTATTTCGCGGTTCATTGAAAATGATAGAAGGGAACGGAGCAGATGACGAACATTTTTAACTATATTGATCGGCAGTCTCCGGTTCACCGCCTCACGGGTGCGACAAAATTGATATGCCTGATTTTCTGGACATTTGCGGCAATGAGCAGTTATGATACGCGGTTTCTTGCGCTTTTAGCCGTTCTTTCCGTTTTTTTGTTTACCCTGTCACGGCTTCGCCTCAGGGATGTATCCTTTATGATCGGCTTTACCGTCGTATTCATGCTGCTCAATAATATTTTGATCTTTGTTTTTTCTCCTGAACACGGTGTAGCCATTTACGGCACACGGCATGTCCTGTTTACCATTGTCGGCAGATATATCGTTACACGCGAGCAGCTTTTTTTCCATTTAAACCTTATACTGAAATACTTCGCAACCATTCCTTTTGTTTTGCTTTTTGTCAGTACAACCAACCCAAGCGAGTTTGCCGCCTCCTTGAACAGAGTCGGCGTTAACTACAAAATTGCATACGCGGTCGCCCTTGCTTTGCGCTACATCCCCGATATACAGCACGAATATCGTGATATTTCCTTATCGCTGCAAGCCAGGGGCGTTGAGCTGTCCAGAAAAGAATCGGTTATCAAACGGTTAAAAAGTGCTGCAACCGTATTGATACCGCTGATATTGTCGAGCCTGGACAGAATAGAAATCATCTCGAATGCGATGGAACTGCGCAGCTTCGGGAAGCATAAAAAGCGCACATGGTATATGGGATATCCTTTTACCCGGTCGGATTTTCTGGCCATCATCATCAGTCTGCTGCTTCTTTTGGGTTCTGTCTTTTTAACCGTAGTGAACAAAGGCAGATTTTACAACCCCTTTCTCTAATTGATTTTCCGCATATTGAAAATAAAATATATGTCTTATCATCTGCTTTTATATGGTTCATCTACTTAATTAATACATCTGAAACGGCAAAACAGGCTTATCGGACATTAATTAAAAATAGTATTTGCAGGGAGAATGACCGAAACAATGTCGACTTTTTATGGTTCCTCTGTTATAATCTTGTAAACTACTCATTTAGCCGAGGGTAAGTATGGATACGAATATTCTGATCGTTGACGACGAACGGTCCATTGCCGATCTTGTCGAAGTGTGTCTGAAAAACGAAAACTACAATATCTATAAATTCCATACCGGTGCAGAAGCGCTTGAATGCATTGAACGTATTCCGTTTGATCTTGCAATTCTGGATGTTATGCTGCCGGACATTGACGGCTTTTCCATCTGCCAGAGAATCCGCGACAAATACTTTTTCCCTATCATCATGCTGACCGCCAAGGTCGAGGACATGGACAAAATCATGGGGCTGACGCTGGGTGCCGACGACTATATCACGAAACCTTTTAATCCTCTGGAACTTGTCGCGCGCGTAAAAACCCAGCTAAGACGGTACATGAAGTACAACAGCAGCGATATCGCGGCTCATACTGAGACATGCAACGAGTTCGATTTTCTAGGTCTTGTGATCAATAAGGACACGCATAAATGCAGCCTCTACGGTAAGCCGCTGGCCCTGACACCAATCGAGTTTTCGATTTTATGGTACCTTTGTGAAAACAAGGGAAAGGTGATATCAACCGAGGATCTTTTCGAAACGGTCTGGGGTGAGAAATATTTAGACAACAACAATACGGTCATGGCTCATGTGGCGCGCCTTCGCGAAAAAATGAACGAACCGTCCCGCAAACCAAAGTTCATCAAGACGGTATGGGGGGTTGGCTATACCATTGATTAAGCGGCGGCACAACAGATTCGGCAAAGCGCTGTCGAAGGCAATCTTCGCGCGCTTTTTCTCAACCCTTGCCCTCTTCAGTATCGCTTTGGGCGTTATCTGCCTTGGCGGCGTGTATTTGTGTTCAAGAGTCACCTGGTACGGAAACGAGTTTTTGTATCCGATATTGAATACGGTTGACGAGTATCTCATCCCGATTATTATTTTGCTTTGGCTGATCGGGTTTTTCGGGGTTTTTTTCAAATACTGGAGAAGAACGCTTGATTATGTCGATATAATCGCCAATGCCGGCAGCCTGCTTGTGACATCAGACGAGGAATATATCCATCTTCCGCCCGAGCTTCAACTGGTGGAGGACAGGATGAATCAACTAAAGCAGGAATCTATACGCAATGCACGCCTGGCCAAGGAGGCTGAGCAGCGAAAAAATGACCTGATCGTCTATCTCGCCCATGATCTGAAAACACCTTTGACCTCTATCATTGGATACTTGACGCTGCTCCGGGATGAAAACATGATTTCCGAGGATCTCCGGGAAAAATATCTTTCCGTTGCTCTTGAAAAATCGGAGCGCCTGGAGGATCTTATCAATGAGTTTTTTGAAATCACGCGCTTTAATTTAAGCGAGCTTGCGCTCGAACCGAGCCGTGTCAACCTCACCAGAATGCTCGAACAAATAACATACGAGTTCAAGCCTCTGTTTGCCGCAAAAAATCTGGATTGTTCTTTACAGGTAGCCGCTGAGGTGGATATCAAATGCGATGTCAATAAGATAGAACGCGTATTCGACAACCTGATCAGAAATGCGATCAACTACAGCTTTGAAAACAGTACGGTCACGATTTTTGTCGTTCGAAAGCCCGAAGGCGTATACATTGCCTTTAGAAACCATGGAAACACCATCCCGAAAGAGAAGCTTAATCGGATATTTGAACAGTTTTACCGTCTGGACAGCTCACGTGCTACGAAAAGCGGCGGGGCGGGTCTCGGCCTCGCGATTGCAAAGCAGATAATAGAGCTGCATCAAGGCTCTGTTACAGCGGCAAGCGAGAATGAGATGGTCGAAATCGTTGTCTTTCTTCCGTTTATGCCGTAAGCTCTGTAAGAAAATCGTATGAAATAAATAAAGAAAGCACATGAAATCGTTATATATAAACGAAAAAATAAACCCCGCCGTTTTGGTATCATAAACATACCGAAAACGGCGGGGTTTTTAGAAATTCTATTTTCTTTAACAGCATTTCTCTTTTGTTTGATTACATAAGAAAGGCGGGTATTATATGCAGGCAAAAAGAGTCCTTGTACTCTTCGGAGGCTGTTCACCCGAATATTCGGTCTCTTTGCAGTCGGCGTATTCGGTTCTCAGCGTACTGGATCGCAGAAAAATCGAACCGATAGCGATCGGGATAACGCGAAGCGGCAAATGGTTCAGATATTTCGGGGATCTTTCAGGGATCTTATCGGACACATGGCATTTAAGAAAGTCTGAATGCACGCCCGCGCTCATCTCTCCGGACCGGGACAGGCATGTTGTCATTGAACTGCATAAAAACCAGATCATACAAACCGAATTTGATATTGCATTTCCCGTTTTGCACGGAAAAAACGGTGAGGACGGTACCCTGCAAGGTTTGTTTGAGGCAGCGGGTATACCGTTCGTCGGCTGCGGTATGCTTTGTTCCGCTTTGTGCATAGACAAGTATAAAGCACATGAGGCGGTCGCGCGAATCGGCATAAAAGTACCGGCTTGTTTTATTGCGTCAGGCAAAGTCAGCATGGAGGAAATACAGAATATGGCTGAGAATCTGACATTCCCGCTGTTTGTAAAACCCGTAAAAGCCGGTTCTTCCTTCGGGATCTCACAAATCGAAAGGGCTGAGGAACTTCCGGGCGCCGTAGATACCGCGCTTTTATATGACGATCAGGTCATACTGGAGGAGCGCATAACGGGATCTGAGGTCGGATGTGCCATTTTGGGTAATGATGAGCTGGTTTTGGGAACGCCGGACGAAATCGAGCTAAATGGCGGTTTCTTTGATTATACGGAAAAATATACGCTGAAAACGTCAAAAATACATGTCCCGGCAAGAATCGATAAGCATACGGCAGCGCAGATTTCGCAAACGGCTGTGTCCATCTACAAAGTACTCGGTTGCCGCGGTTTTGCCAGAGTTGATCTGTTTTTAACGCCTGAAAACGATATCGTTTTCAATGAAGTGAATACCATTCCCGGCCTGACCGCTCACAGCCGTTATCCGAATATGATGAAAGGAGCGGGATATCAGCTATCCGATATTGTAAATAAGCTGATAAGCCTGGGGCTTGCCGATGAAAACCATTCTTCTTGACAAAAAAAGCATTCATAGCGGCTCCTTGATTCTGATCAACGGGGAGCATGGTATAATGCAGGACAAAGACGGTGCCGAAATGCGGCTTGTTCCGTTTAAGGCAGCAAACGGGGATATATTTCTTGAAGCGACAGCGGCAGCTTTACTCTCCCAGCTGCTGCAGACACTGAGCACAGGCGACCGGATCATACCTGTCAGCGGTTACCGGTCCCATGACGAGCAAGCCGTATTATATGATAGCTCACTATCTCAAAACGGTGGGGATTTTACGGCCCGGTATGTCGCTAGACCGGGTCAAAGTGAGCATCAGACGGGCCTTGCGGTGGACATGGCCGTTAATACCGAACATATCAATCCTATCTGCCCCGATTTTCCCGATACAGTTTATAGCGGCGAATTTCACAACAATGCGTACCGGTTCGGTTTTATAGAGCGATACGGGCAAAACAAGCAATCGATTACGGGCATAGCGCACGAGCCCTGGCATTATCGGTATGTGGAGTATCCACATTCCAGAATCATACGGGAAAACTGCCTGTGCCTTGAAGAGTACATATCGGTAATAAGGGATTTTCAATACGGCAGTAATCCTCTTCGAATCAGGCAAAACAACAAGCTTATTGAAATATCCTATCTCGCAGCTGATGACAATAATACGGTAATGAAAATGAAAGATGACGATGTTTACCAGGTGTCGGGTAACAATATCGACGGATTTATCGTTACCCTTTGGAGAAACATGCCATGAAGCTTCTTGGTAAGACTCAATTGGTACCAGGGGAAGCGTCGGCTCCGGTCGGAAAACGCCCGGCTCCGGACAGCCGCGCCTGGCTCGAAATCGATTTGCAGGCTTTAAAGCATAACGCTATGCTGCTACAGCGGTATCTGCCCGAACGCTGCAGCCTCATCGCGGTGGTCAAGGCCAATGCATACGGACATGGTGATATTGCCGTCGCCAAAACTCTCGGCGATTTCTCAATTCGATCTTTCGCGGTCGCTACGCTGGAGGAGGGCGTCCGCCTTCGGAAGCACAAAACAGAAGGTGAAATTCTAATCCTCGGCTATACGAATCCCGACGACATCGATCTTTTGCTCCGCTATCGTCTGACGCAGATCATCGTAGATCCGGATTACGCAAAGGCACTCAATAAAGCGGGCAAAAAACTGAAGGTTCATTTGAAAATAGACACCGGAATGCACAGACTTGGCGTTGATGCGACGCAGATACCGGATATTGAACGTATCTTTGCTTGTGAAAACCTGGTGATCGAGGGCATTGTGTCCCACCTCTGCTCGTCTGACCGTCTGACAAAAGCGGATATTTCCTTCACAAAACAGCAGATTGTCCGCTTCTTTAAAATTGTTGAGCTGGTTAAAGCAAAAAGAGACATCAAATCGCATTTGCAGTCGAGCTATGGTATTTTGAATTATCCCGATATTTCCTGCGACTTTGCACGCGCCGGTATCGCGCTATACGGTGTGTTGAGCAACAATAATGAAACCTTGACAAAACTGGACCTTCATCCGGTTCTTGCGCTGAAAGCCAGAATTGCAACGGTCAGGAAGATTTCTCCCGGCGAAAGCGTGAGCTACGGCAGGGCCTATACCGCAAACGGCGAGGTATCAATTGCCGTTGTAACAGCCGGTTATGCAGACGGTATCCCGAGAAATTTCTCGGAAGGCAGCGCATATGTGCTTGTCCGTGCCCAAAGAGCGCGTGTAATCGGAAGGATCTGCATGGATCAGTTTATAATCGATGTTACCGGCATAAAGGACGTCCGGACAAACGATATCGTGACGATTATTGGAAAAGACGGCAGTGAGAGAATCCGCTGCGAGGACTTCGCGGAACAGTGCAAAACCATCACAAATGAGATCCTCTGCAGGCTTGGTAATCGTTTAAACCATCAATATTTCCAGGTATCTGGGTAATTTTTCATAATTTTATGCAAAACGGCATTGACAAGCCCATGATTTTCCACTAATCTAAGCTTATAATGATTTTTTCGACAGATTTCGATGATCGGAGCTTTAGTGTGAATGGAAATCGGCAAAATTAACCGGGCGTATCCCGCCGAACAAACCGGCACAGTAAATACCCCGAAGAAAAGCGGCGATTTTTCCAGAATATACCGCGAATCCGGCTCAAACACATACGACCTGGACTGGATTTTTGAAACGGCGTCGGAAATATACGGCGTACCGGCCGGTCTTCTCAGAGCGGTTGCCGAAGCAGAATCGAATATGAATCCCCGCGCCGTATCTCCGTCAGGCGCACAGGGTATCATGCAGCTGATGCCGTCTATGGCAGAGCATCTGGGTGTCACCGATTCGTTTAACCCGGAGCAAAGCATCATGGGCGGAGCCAGATACCTGCACCGGCTTTTGAACAAATTTGACTCAAACCTCTCCCTTGCCCTGGCCGCATACAATGCCGGCTCCGGCACGGTGTTTAAATATGGCGGCATCCCTCCGTTTGAGGAAACGCGGAGCTTCGTCTCAAATGTTTTGGCAAAGTATGAAGACCCAGGTAACGATAAATGCGTTTTATCGGATACTGAAATGCCGATTGATTCCATCAAGCTCCGGCAGCAGCTGAGCGCCTACCGCTTTTCTTTTTCCGAAGGGGCGAATCTTAAGGATTCGCCGACGGCCGGTGTTCGGCCGAATCTACCTGAAGCTTCGAATATAGATAGCGGCGACAGCGGCAAATGAAATTTCTTTATGGTGTCTAAACGCCGGGCAATCAGCCCGGCGTTTTTTAATGTAATCTGTTTATGGTTTTTTTCCACTGTATCGTCAGTCGTTTGCTTTTTCGGATTCCGGATACCTGTGAAAGCTCACAAAGCCTCCGCCCAGCGTCGTCGTCTTGAACCAGCTCAGCAGATTGATTTTTGTGATTTTACCCTCATCAATAAATTCAATAAACGCCGCGCTGTAGTCCTTCTCATATTCAAGGGAAATCATAGTTACCCAGTGCCAAGAATCCAGAAGCATTTCCGAGCCGCTGTTCAAATTTAAAAACGCAACCGGCATGTCATGTTCAAAAGCGTCGCTTAAATATTCCACCAGAATGCCGAACTCCGGCCGGCTGCGCGGAGTCTCGTGGACATCCAGAAAATCAAGATTGATATCCAGATTTTTGGCGCTGATATAGCTTTGCGCACCCTTCAGCAAAATATCGGTATTGGGAATCCCCCTCATCGTAGGCGTCACGTATTTCCAGACATCCTCCATCAGTTTTCGAAATTTTGCTATCGGAAACGGCATGTCACCCGCCTCGTCATTATCGCAGGTCCGGTAATAATAATTCATGATGGTTGACACTACAGTAGGCCCGCATCCGGAAAGCCGCTTCCATCTGGAGCTGTACCATTTCTGAATCCCGCCATAATATATCTCCTGCGCGTTCTCTCCGGCTATTTTTAAAAGGTTAACCTGTTTAATGGATTTATTTATCATCGTAAAACCTCATTGAATGGATAGCTTTGCTTTAACCGGGACATTTTAGTTTAATCTAACACAGATCATACGGTTGTGCAAGCGCATCCGGTTTTTCGCCAGGCATACGTAAAACATATTGAATCCATACCATTTTTATGGTAGCATTAAAAATTAAAAGAAAATGAATCCGCTTGTTATCCGGACTGCCGGCGTAAAACGCAAGCATATTGCCGATCTTAAATGAACGGA
>JAAYJC010000197.1 GCA_012523085.1 Clostridiales bacterium | reverse complement strand
CTTAATTATATTTTCCCTTTTTACGTCTTTTATCTTCTTTGTCTATTTCTCCCATTCGTTTTTTGGTTTGCTTTCTCTCCGATTCCTTTTTTGCCCCTTCATTTTGTCTTTTGCCGAAACTCAAGGTCGGCTGCTCGTGAATAAACGGCTTTTTTGATTAAAGATTACCGGAGCGGGTGTAATAAAAGATGTATTGTTGAGCAAGACCGGCTGCCTTTCCAAAGGATTCGGGCCGGAAATCATCGGCAAAATGAGCGGAAAGCGCTTTTTTCATCCACACATCCACCGGAAAGGCCTCATGAATATGCAGTCCGTACAAAATGACGCAATTGGCCACCTTCTCACCGACGCCTTTAAGGGATTTTAACTCGGTGAGCGCCTGTTTGTACCCGGTTTTGGACAGTCTGTCCAGATCCAGTATTCCGGAACTGACCGCCCTTGCCGCTTCGATAATGTATTCCGACCGGTATCCGCACCGTATCTGATCGAGATCCGCCGGAGTCAATACTGCGATATCCTCCGCTTCCGGAAAGCAGTACAAAGTCTGTCCTTCAAAAGTAATCGGTTTACCGAAGCTTTTTGCCAGGGCTTCGATTATTTTTTTAATGCGCATAATATTGTTGCACTGCGATATGACAAAGGAACAAAGGGCTTCCCATTTATCCTGACGTAATATCCTGATCCCGGTTCCGAATTCTACCGCCTTTTTTAAATAATCACCGGTATCCAGCTGATTGCGAAGCGCCGCGTAATCGCGGTCAAGATCGAAATAATTCCGCCAAAAACCGGTATAATCTCCGGGAGCACAGCTAATAAAGACGCTTTTATTCTCCCGCCAAACCTTTGCCGCCCTGTTTGAAGCAATACCGGTATAAACGCCGTTTTTATCGGCATTCCATCTGAAACACTGTCCGCATTCAAATGTTTTAACCGGATCGAAATCGGTATCACCCGGGATTTCGATTATAGTATTCCCGTACATGTGTTGCATTACCGCCTTTTGTTGACTATAATCAGATTCATGATCAGTAACTTAATCAGTTTAATTTAACCGCTGGAGAATGTCAAATTCGGAGGTCTTAATGATAGAAAAAATCTATACAATACCGATAAATGAGGCATTTGAGCATACACATCAAAATCCCGAAGAAGGATGCCCGTTATGCCGCCTTCACGCAAAATTTGAGGCGTCTACCCTTTCATTTTGCCTTGGGGGGGCTATGATGGAGCCTGATGTCCGTATTGAAATGAATCGGAAAGGCTTTTGCCCGGATCATCTGCAAAAACTGGCGTCAATGAAAAACAAACTGGCATTGGCGCTGATTTTGGAAAGCCGGCTTGATGAAATCAGAAATGATTTTCAAATGCCTCCGACATCGGAAAAAAAGGGCCTTTTTTCGCCCAAACCTTCCGGCAGTGACGGGGCGGACGCACTTGGCCGGGCATCTGCCTCCTGCTTTGTCTGTGATAAAATCCGGTTTACGGATGGCAGGTATGCCTCCAATACAGCTGCCCTGTGGGGAGCCGAAGAGCAATTCAGGCAGACGTTCACAGGTCAGCCGTTTTTTTGCGTTTCTCATGCGGCAATTTTGCTCAAACACGCCAAACATGAGCTGAATCCGACAAAATACGAGCAGTTTTATACATCCCTGATGGATATAGAAAATAAATACCTAACGCAACTTAGAGAAAACGTCGGCAGGTTTTGTGTCAGCTTTGATTATAGAAATGCCGGAAAACCCTTAGGTGAAGAGAAACACTGCATTGAGGACGCCCTTAAATTTCTAAAATAGCTCAGTCCCTTAATATGGAAGAATAAGTGATATGAATGTGCTAAAAATATCTTCGGGAGTGATATTTTTGAGCACAAAGCACATCGGCAGGCAATCTGTCGCTATGCAGAACCCGCCTTCAATCGCCGGCCATGCGTGTGTTGTAGGTAAAAAAGAAGGCGACGGTCCATTGAAGGATAGTTTTGATTTCATATCAGAGGACACTTTTTTTGGTGAAAAGACCTGGGAAAAAGCCGAGACGGCCATGCAGAAACAAGCTTTTTCACTGGCATGCGACAAAGCTTCCTTAAATCCATCGTCTATTGAATACGTATTTGCCGGCGACCTTCTGAATCAATGTGTTGCCTCGGCATATTCCCTGCGGGATTCCAATATCCCGTTCTGGGGCCTATATGGCGCCTGTTCGACTATGGCGGAGGGACTTGCCCTTTCAGCTATGCTGATTGACGGTGCATTTGCAGATAGGATTGCTGCCGTTACTTCTTCGCATTTTTGTTCGGCGGAAAGACAGTTCAGGTTTCCTTTGGAATACGGTGGTCAGCGTACACCCTCAGCGCAATGGACCGCTACCGCAGCTGGAGCTTTGGTTTTAACCGCTCAGGGAAACGGCCCGTATATCACACATGTTACGACCGGTAAAATTTGCGATATGGGCGTTTGTGATATCAACAACATGGGAGCGGCTATGGCTATGGCCGCTTATGACACTTTGTCTGCGCATTTTTCCGATCTGTCGCTTGAGCCGTCCGATTATGATTTGATTGTAACCGGCGATCTGGGGCTGATTGGCCATTCGATCGTCATGGATCTTTTTAACAAGGACAAAATCGATATCTCTCCGTATTATAATGATTGCGGTTTAATGCTCTATGACAGAGACAGTCAGGATGTTCATGCCGGCGGTTCCGGTTGCGGGTGCTCGGCGTCTGTTTTGTGCGGCCATCTGCTCAACGGGATGCGCAGCGGCAGATGGGACAGGATCCTGTTTGCGGCGACCGGTGCTTTGATGTCTCCCGTTACGACCGGACAGGGTGAGAGCATTCCGGGAATCTGTCACGCGGTTTCCATCTCGGTAAACAAGGGAGTATAGCATATGGTATGGGACTTAATCAAAGCCTTTCTGGTCGGCGGGCTGCTTTGTATGATCGGGCAGATTTTAATTGATAAAACCAATCTTAAACCGGCGAAAATCTTAGTAATATATGTTGTGTCCGGCGTGTTTTTTGGAGCAATTGGTCTATACAAGCCCCTTGTCGAATGGGCGGGAGCCGGAGCTTCAATTCCGCTCACCGGCTTCGGAAACGTACTTGCTCAGGGCATCAAAAAGGCGATTGCGGAAGACGGTACAATGGGGATCATGACCGGCGGACTGACCGCGGCAGCAGCCGGAATCAGTGCCGCGATATTCTTTGGCTATGTTTTTGCACTGATATTCAAGGCAAAGGAAAAAGAGTAAAGCATAATAACAGCTGCCTGTCATAACGGCTTTTATGCAAACGTCAAACATTGACTGCGTGATAAATAATGCCCGCTGAACAAACGCGTTTGTTCAGCGGGCATTATTTACAAAACAAAGTTTTGGTAAAAAATCAGCGAATGCCACTTTACAGCGGCATTCGCTTTGGTGATTTATTAATCAGTATTCTATTTCATATTTCTGGGCATATATGCTTCTGATGTATTTGCCTAGGAGCCAAAATGCGGCAATTAAAACAGATACCACAAAAATGAAGATGATCTGACCGATTCTCGGACCGGTATGTAAACCAAAGATCGTCATAGCCGGCAGAAATTGAGCCGTGCCATACCCGAAAAACACATTGTAGGAGGTCGCAAATCCGATAAATGGAATGAAATTCATTATAATTATAGCGATAATACCGCCGGGATTCCTGTTATATCCCAGTAAAATCGCATAACCGAAAAGGCCAAGGACAATGAGGCATGATACAACAATGAAGTTCCAGCCAATTTTCGATCCGATTTCGGCCAGAGTGGCCGTTTTCAATTTACTGGAGGTTAAACCGAATATGTATTTATCCGTCACCTGACAGAACCTGTAACCTGACAGAATTCCCATTTCCAGTATAATAAGAAAATAAATTAAGAACGAATAGATCGCAGACTTGGGTCTGCTTTCAAGAAATTTCATTCCAGCGTCACACCCCTTATTTATTCTGTGGGCATTATAGCATATTAATTTTACATTGACAAGAGGAATATATAAATTTCCTGCTTTGAAAAATGCTTTTCTTATGAGTATTGCATAGACATATGTCTATTGTGTAATGATTCGGATAACGATCCGTCGTTCATTGCAAATCATGGATTTTACTGATATAATATCAAAAAATACGATCGGAGACGCTTTTTCATGGAAACAATAGAAGCGCTGAGCGGCGAATGCCTGGCCTGTAAGCGCTGTGAACTGTATAAAACACGGACAAACCAGGTGTTCGGTGTCGGTGATCAAAATGCGGAAGTGATGCTGATCGGCGAAGGTCCGGGTGAGCAGGAAGATCTTAAAGGAGAGCCTTTTGTCGGACGAGCCGGTAAACTTTTAGATGACATGCTTGCCATCATCGGACTTGATCGAAGAATTGTCTATATTGCCAACATCGTAAAATGCCGTCCTCCGAAAAACCGCGATCCCCTGCCCATCGAGCAGGAAACCTGTTTTTCCTGGCTCGACCGTCAAATCAAATTGATTCATCCGAAAATCATTATTTGTCTCGGGCGAATTGCCGCTATGACGCTGATCCGGAAGGATTTTAAGGTAACACAGGAACACGGAAAATGGTTTCGGTATCAAGACGCGGATATTACGGCGCTTTATCATCCGGCGGCATTGCTGCGCGATCCGCATCGGCGTCCGGAAACATTTGTCGATTTGAAAGCCATACATGAACGTATCAAAGAAACCTGTAACCGTACATCGTCATATACGAAACAAGACAGCACAATTACAGACAGATAAATGGAGTGAGCCTCTTTATGCCAGAATTTTTACCGGTCAGACTTTCAGACATCGACTGGATAAGACCGATAGTATTAAAAGAAAACACCAAAAACGCGGATTTCAGCTTTACGAGTATATACGCATGGGGGGATGTTTTCCACGCCAAAGCCGGCAAATTCGACGGATGCCTTGTGATCAGGCTTGTCATTGATGAAAAGATCGGATATTCATTTCCAATCGGCTGCGATGACCAAGACGTCATCAAAAGCATCATCAATAAGTTGAAGGCCTATGCCGCACAAAACGGAGAGCAATTCCGGCTGGTTTCACTGACAAACGACAAGCTTCCTTTCCTTGAATTACATTTTCCCGGTATGTTTGATATTTCCCCCAACACTGATCTTTTTGACTATGTCTATTCCGCCGAAAAGCTGGCCGGCCTTGCGGGGAAAAAGCTCCATGCCAAAAGAAATTATATCAACAGGTTTATTGCGTTAAACGACTGGAGCTTTGAACCGATTGACGAAAGTAATCTTGATGAATGCATAACTGTCGACAGGATCTGGGCAACGGGAAAAACCGAGGACTTAGATACGGTCGCCGGAGAAAAGGTTGCTCTGGAAAAATCGTTTGCGGATTTTAAGTCTATGTATCTGGACGGCGGGCTGCTTCGCATTTCCGGAAAGATATGCGCTTATACCGTCGGGGAAAGACTCAGCACGGATACTTATGTCGTGCACTTTGAAAAGGCGCTGCCGGATGTTGAGGGCGCTTACCAGATGATCAACAGAGAGTTTGTCCGGTACATCATCGGGAAATATCCCGATATCATATACATTAACCGGGAAGACGATATGGGCCTTCCCAATCTGAGAAAGGCTAAACGATCGTACTACCCGGAATTCATGGTGGAAAAATATACGGCGGTACTAAAACAATGAGAAATTTCACCATTCGCGTGGCGAACACGGACGACTTACCTGCACTCAAGCACATATGGCAAACATGCTTTGAAGACAGTAAAGCCGATACGGACAGGTTTTTTCGGTACTTTTTTGGCGAAGAAACAACCTTGATCTTAAGCAGCGGGAACGAAGTTGCCGCCGCCGCGCATCTGCTGCTTGAAGCCGAGCTCATTCCCGGTAAAGACACAGGCATTTACCCGGCGGGCAAAAGCCCGGTGGGCAAAAGCCCG